>NZ_JAMPQL010000014.1:0-180457 GCF_028482435.1 Providencia sp. PROV119 | reverse complement strand
GATGGGTGGCTTTTTTGCGTTTGGGAGAAGATAAAGTTTAATCCCTTATTTAAGGCGGCTTATTTTTTCAAATATGGGTTATTCCAATAGATAGATTAAAGAATTATTAGTAAGAAATTTATCAAAGCCCTCATCTATTTCATACCTTACCTTCCATCACTTCCCTTCTTTTCCCATTTTCTCTATTTTTGGCGGATTCCAGCCAGCATTACTAGTACTTAGTATCTTTGTCTCTGTATAGGATATAAATAAAAATTCTAATAAATATTGATGTTTATAATTGAATAGTTTTTATCATAATATAAATAGAATCATACAGTTATAACCATGCTATATATAGCAATCAAATTGTACCAAATCTAATCACTTGAAATAATTTCAATTAGTGTTGAAAGACTCGACAATGATGGCAACTTTGGTTAGATTATTTAGCATTCTAGAAGTCTAAACGTATAAATGTATAAAAGGGGAAGATGATGCCAATTCGTTTACCTGATGAGTTGCCAGCGGTAAATTTCTTACGAGAGGAGAATGTTTTTGTCATGACAACGACAAGAGCAAGCCTTCAGGAGATCCGTCCCTTGAAAGTGTTACTACTCAATTTGATGCCTAAGAAAATTGAAACTGAAAATCAATTTTTACGTTTACTGTCGAACACACCGCTACAAGTTGATATTCAGTTACTGCGAATTGATCAGCGTGAATCTAAAAATACGCCTGCGGAACATCTGAATACCTTTTATTGTGACTTTGAGGATATCCAAGACCAGAATTTTGATGGATTGATTGTGACTGGTGCTCCTTTAGGTTTAGTGGAGTTTTGTGATGTTGCTTATTGGCAGCAAATAGAAAAAGTGATTCATTGGGCGAAAGATCATGTGACCTCGACTCTATTTGTTTGCTGGGCGGTGCAGGCTGCATTGAAAGTGCTTTATGATTTACCTAAATGGACACGGGAAGAAAAGCTATCTGGTATTTATCAGCATGATACGCTTGAGCCTTTTGCCCTATTAACCCGAGGATTTGATGGATCTTTTTATGCGCCTCATTCACGCTATGCTGACTTCCCTGAATCATTGATCCGCAAACATACGGATTTGGATATATTAGCTAGTTCACAAGAAGCAGGGGCTTATCTATTTGCATCTAAAGATAAGCGATTAGTTTTTGTTACAGGTCATCCAGAATACGATGCGGATACCCTCGCTCAAGAATATTGGCGCGATGTTGATGCTGGAATTTCGCCAAATATCCCCTGTAATTATTTTAGGGAAAATAATCCGGAAAAGGATCCCATTATTACTTGGCGTAGTCATGGGCACCTACTTTTCTCAAATTGGTTAAATTATTATGTGTATCAGATCACACCTTTCGATCTTAGTCATATGCAGCCGACGTTAGATTAAAAAACCACCTATCTACTGCCAGATACGCTTATAACAACGTATTCGCCTAGTGTAATGATAAATTACAGCGATTTCATTTAAGTTGAATCCTAATTAAAGAATTTAAGCAGCCCTGATGAGGCTGCTTTTTTTGTTTTTTAGTAAATGATTGTTATTTTTACAACACATTGATTTAACTTAATTTTAACATCTTTTGTTGTGAAAAGGGAACCTGCAATCATAATTAGAATCTTGTTAATTTAATTATATATCAATATGTTGTATTTAAATTAAAATAAAATGGAAACTGTTTTTGATTTATTTTTATTTTGAGTTAGTCTTAATTTATCGGCAGATATGAGAGAGGATCGACCAATGGATCAGCAATTATCAGCATCAACATTAACATTTACTAAGAGTTTTAATCAGCAAGATAGCAAGGTGCTAACGACTGAAGCTATCGCGTTTCTTTCTGATCTGGCAGAAAAGTTTTCCGCTAAAAGAGATGTGCTATTGAAAGAAAGGCAAGTTAGACAACAGAAAATAGATTCTGGCATGTTGCCTGATTTCATTTCAGAAAGTGATTCCATTAAAAAGGCTGATTGGAAAATTCAAAATATCCCTGAGGATTTGCGTGATCGCCGAGTTGAGATCACTGGCCCTGTAGAGCGTAAGATGGTGATCAATGCGCTTAATGCCAATGTTAAAGTTTTTATGGCTGATTTTGAAGATTCACTCTCCCCTTCATGGGATAAATTGATCGATGGGCAAATTAATTTAAGAGATGCGGTTCGAGGCGATATTTCGTATACCAACGAAAATGGAAAGGTTTACCAATTAAAATCTAACCCTGCTGTATTAATCGCGCGTGTTCGTGGTCTGCATTTAGATGAAAAACATGTTTTGCTCGATGGTAAGCCAATCCCCGGAGGGTTATTCGATTTTGCGCTCTACTTTTTTCATAACTATGAAGCGCTACTAGCAAAAGGAAGTGGCCCTTACTTCTATATACCCAAACTTGAGTCTTGGCAGGAAGCTCAATGGTGGAGTGATGTATTTAGTATGGCCGAAGACTCTGTTGGTTTACCACGAGGAACGATTAAGGCCACCGTACTTATCGAAACACTGCCAGCTGTTTTTCAGATGGATGAAATCTTGTATCACATGCGCCAGCATATCGTTGGTCTAAATTGTGGCCGTTGGGATTATATTTTCAGTTATATCAAAACATTAAAAGAGCACGCAGATAGGGTATTACCTGATCGCCAAGTCGTGACCATGACACAACCTTTTTTAAGTGCTTATTCTCGGTTGCTGATTAAAACTTGCCACCGTCGAGGGGCTTTTGCAATGGGGGGGATGTCTGCCTTTATCCCAAGTAAAGATGCACAAGAGAATAAAGCTATTTTAGAGAAGGTTAAAGCTGATAAGGAATTAGAAGCCCGTAATGGTCATGATGGCTCATGGGTTGCACACCCTGGGTTAGCAGACACCGTCATGGCGGTTTTTAACCAAGCACTGGGCGAACACCAAAACCAATTACACGTATCGCGCGATTCAGACGAAGAAATTACCGCTCAGCAGCTATTGCAGCCTTGTGATGGCGAAAGGACGGAAGCGGGTATGCGAGCGAATATCCGAGTTGCAGTTCAATATATTGAAGCATGGATATCTGGAAATGGTTGTGTACCGATATATGGCTTAATGGAGGATGCTGCAACGGCAGAAATTTCTCGTACCTCTATTTGGCAATGGATCCGCCATGGTAAGTCGCTTTCAAATGGTGAAAAAGTCACTAAAGCCCTCTTTGAAGAAATGTTAGATGAAGAATTACAAGTCATTCAAAAAGAGCTTGGTGATCAGAAGTTCCAAAGTGGTCGTTTCCGTGAGGCCGCTGACTTGATGCGAAGAATAACAACGCAAGATGAACTCATTGAGTTTTTAACAATACCTGGTTACCAATTTATTAATTAAGCACGATTAAAGCCGTTCCGATAGGCCCTACTTAAATTATAAGGAATACGAACATGACGATATCACGCGCAGAGCAGATTGCCCAATTAGAGAATGAGTGGAAAAAAGCACGTTGGGAAGGGATCACTCGCCCTTATAGTGCTGAAGAAGTGGTGAAGCTGCGTGGTTCAGTTAACCCAGAACATACTCTAGCGACCAGAGGGGCACAAAGGTTATGGGATCAACTCCATGGCTATTCTAAAAAAGGTTATGTGAATGCCTTAGGTGCCTTAACGGGGGGACAAGCATTACAGCAAGCCAAAGCGGGAATTGAAGCTATTTATCTTTCTGGCTGGCAAGTGGCAGCGGATGCGAACACGGCATCAAGTATGTACCCTGACCAATCGTTATACCCGGTCGATTCGGTTCCTTCGGTCGTGAAAAAGATAAACAACACGTTCCGTCGGGCGGATCAAATTCAATGGGCTAATGGGATTGGGCCAGAAAATAAGGAATACATTGATTTCTTCCTCCCTATCGTTGCTGATGCTGAAGCGGGATTTGGTGGGGTGCTAAATGCCTTTGAACTAATGAAAGGTATGATTGAAGCGGGAGCTGCTGCGGTACATTTTGAAGATCAGCTCGCGGCGGTTAAAAAATGTGGTCATATGGGTGGAAAGGTACTAGTACCAACCCAAGAGGCGATACAAAAGTTAGTTGCGGCTCGTTTAGCAGCGGATGTGTCGGGAGTACCAACGATTTTAATCGCGAGAACGGATGCAGACGCCGCCGATCTTTTAACGTCGGATTGCGACCCGTATGATGCCGAATTTATCACAGGGGAAAGAACCAACGAAGGCTTTTTCCGTACTAAAGCGGGCATTGAGCAAGCCATTAGCCGTGGGCTCGCTTACGCGCCATATGCTGATTTGGTCTGGTGTGAAACATCAAAACCTGATTTAGAGGCGGCTCGCCAATTTGCCGAGGCGATCCACGCGAAATACCCGGGTAAATTACTGGCTTATAATTGCTCACCTTCCTTTAACTGGAAGAGAAACTTGGACGATGCGACGATTGCTCGCTTCCAAGATGAGCTTTCAGCGATGGGTTACCGCTTCCAGTTTATCACATTGGCGGGTATTCATAGCATGTGGTTTAACATGTTTGATTTAGCTCATGCGTATGCACAAGGTGAAGGTATGAAGCACTACGTAGAGAAAGTTCAGGAGCGTGAGTTTGCTGCGATTGATAAGGGTTATACCTTCTCTTCGCATCAGCAGGAGGTGGGAACGGGTTATTTTGATAAGGTAACGACTGTGATCCAAGGTGGAACATCGTCAGTCACTGCGCTGACAGGTTCGACGGAAGAAGAGCAGTTTTAACCAGAAACTTCTTTCATTAAGCCGCGCATATTTTTCTTTTGTTCATATGTATCTGTTTTTTGTTTTACCGGCACTTTCGAGTGCCGTTTTTTGTCGGGAGCTACTATGACACTATCGACTGAACAGATAATTTCTCAAACCATTTTACAAGGTTTTGATGCTCAGTATGGTCGTTTTTTAGAGATTACATCAGGTGCACAGGAACGATTTGAACGGGCAGATTGGCATGCTATTCAAGATGCGATGAAACAAAGAATACAGTTGTATGACCACCATGTAGGGTTAGTCGTGGCTCAGTTACAATTTATGGGGTTGGTTCAGTCATTAACGCCAGAAATGCTTTCGAATATTAAACGGGTATACACGGCATTGTTACCGCATTACCCGCGTTTTGAGATTGCAGAAAGTTTTTTTAATTCGGTGTATTGTCGTTTGTTCCAGCATCGGGAACTGACGCAAGACAACTTATTTATTTTTACCTCTCAGCCAGCTCGGCGTTTTAGTGACCTGCCTAGGCCATTAGCTCGAGAATATCCGGTTAAAGACAGTTTGTTTAATGTACTGGAAGAAGTGCTAAGTGCATTGCCGCTACGTTTGCAGTGGCGCTCTTTAAGTTGGGATGTGCAATGCATTGTTGAGAGCCTAATAGAACGATTCCCTAATATTCGCAATGAAACGGTTACTTTCCAGATTGCGAATGAATTGTTTTATAGAAATAAGGCAGCGTGGCTGGTGGGAAAATTGGTCATTAATAATGAAGTTCACCCCTTTTTATTACCTATTCATCATGACGCTGACCACAAAATTTATGTTGATACCTGTTTAACGGGGTTTGATGAAGCCAGCATCGTCTTTGGTTTTGCTCGCTCTTATTTTATGGTTTATGCCCCATTTCCAGCCGCATTGGTTTTTTGGTTACGGGAAATTTTACCGAGTAAATCTATTGCTGAACTGTATATGGCAATTGGCTGCCAAAAACATGGAAAGACGGAGTACTATCGTGAATATCTGGCTTTTATTAATTTTTCTCGAGAACAGTTCACGATAGCGCCTGGTGTGAAGGGAATGGTAATGTTGGTATTCACTTCGCCTTCTTTTGATCGCGTATTTAAATTGATTAAAGATGAGTTTGCTCCACAAAAAGAGGTCACGAGGGAACGTGTACAGGAGTGCTATCGGCTTGTTAAAGAACACGATAGGGTTGGGCGAATGGCGGATACCCAAGAATTTGAAAACTTTATTATTGAAAAGCGTTATATCAGTGATGAACTGATGGCGGAATTACTTAAGGAAGCCCCTTCCCTGATAGAAGATTTAGGCGACAAAATATTGATCCGTCATTTGTATATGGAACGGAAGATGACGCCATTAAATATTTATATGGATGAGGCTGACGAAGCGCAATTACATCATGTGATTGATGAGTATGGTCAGGCGATAAAACAGCTAGCGGCAGCAAATATTTTTCCAGGCGATATGTTATTTAAAAATTTTGGTGTGACACGTCATGGCCGCGTTGTTTTTTATGACTATGATGAAATTTGCTATATGACCGAAGTAAATTTTAGGAAGATCCCTGAACCTATGTACCCAGAGCAAGAACTTTCGGGGGAGCCTTGGTACAGCGTGGGAGAGCAGGATGTTTTTCCAGAGGAGTTTGCGTTATTTTTATGCCAAGACCCTAAAATACGCGGTTATTTACAGAAGCGGCATGCCAACTTATTTACGGCAGAATATTGGCAAGGCTTACAAAATAGGATCCGCAGCGGCTATATCGAGGACGTCTATGCTTATCGAGAAGATTTGCGCTTTAGTTTACGTTTTGGACAGGAGCCAATGCAGCGACTTAGTGGCTGAGTTAAGCAAATAGAGCCACAGTATTGGGATACTCTGGCTCATATTGATATATCAAATTTAATTATTGCTGAGCGCCTTTAATCGCTTCTTCTGCCAATTGAGTGATTCGTTGATAATCACCGGCTTCAAGGGCATCTTCTGGCACTAACCATGAACCACCGATACACAATACACTTTTCAAGGCAAGGTAATCGCGGTAGTTAGCTGGCGATATTCCACCCGTTGGACAAAATTTAACTTGTGAGAAGGGGCCAGCAATTGCTTTTAATGCTTTTACACCGCCATTGGCTTCGGCAGGGAAGAACTTAAACTCTTTTAAGCCATAATTCATACCGAGCATTAATTCTGAAACGGTTGATATACCTGGAATTAGAGGGATACAACCTTTTGTTGCTGCACTGAGTAACTCTTCGGTAAGACCTGGGCTAATAGCGAATAGGGCGCCAGCCTCAGTGACGGCAGTGAGTTGTTGAGCATTAATCACAGTGCCTGCTCCGATCATCGCCTCGGGCACTTCATTGGCAATAAGACGAATTGCATCAATGGCACACTCAGTACGCAGTGTCACTTCAAGTACTCTAATTCCCCCTTTTACCAGTGCTTTTGCGAGAGGAACCGCCTGTTCAAGTTTATTGATCACAATGACGGGAACGACAGGGCCTGCATTGAGTACATCTGCAGCAGCTAATTTCCAATTATGCATAATCTTTTCCTATTCACTGAAGGAGTTAAAAATCGAGACTACAAGCCCCTTCTTCGGCACCCGAGAAGTGGTTTCTTAATGCACTAAAGAGCTCTCGACCACAGCCTGAACGTTGGGCACTTAAATCTGGTTGATAAGCCTGACGAGCGGCGAGTGTTGGTTCATCGACTCGCAGAGTCAATTCACCCGTTACACCATTCACACGAACGATATCGCCATTTTCCACCTTAGCCAGTAAACCGCCATTATGTGCTTCCGGGGTGACATGGATGGCCGAAGGAACCTTACCTGATGCGCCGGATAATCGACCGTCTGTTACTAGTGCAACTTTATAACCTCTATCCATCAGAACCCCTAATGGAGGCATGAGTTTATGGAGTTCAGGCATACCATTTGCAGATGGGCCTTGAAAACGGACAACAATGACGCAATCACGATCTAATTCTCCAGACTCAAACAGCGGCAAAATATCGTGTTGGTTATTGAAGACGACAGCAGGAGCTTCAATGATTTGATTCGCTTCCGGTATTGCGGAGGTTTTCATGACGGCGCGTCCTAAATTCCCTGATAAAACTTTTGTACCACCATGATGGGAAAATGGCTGATTAATATCTGCGATGACGTTCAAGTCAAAGGAGGTATCGGGGCCGTCACGCCACGCTAAATGACCGTTGTCTAGCCAAGGCTCCATGGTGTAGCGCGAGAGGCCATCACCAGCAACAGTATGAACGTCGTGATGGAGTAATCCTTTGGATAAGAGCTGGCGGATAAGGAGAGGTACTCCGCCTGCGGCTTGAAATTGATTTATATCTGCTTGACCGTTGGGGTAAATGCGGCAGATTAATGGGATCACTGCTGATAGCTCAGAGAAATCATCCCAATTAATGATGATCCCTGCTGCTCGTGCAATAGCCACTAGGTGCATAGTTAAATTAGTTGAACCGCCAGTTGCAAGTAAGGCGATAATACCATTCACAATGACCTTTTCGTCAATTAATTGACCTATTGGCAGGTAATTACCTGATTGTTCGGTTAAACGAGTAATTTGGCGTGCTGCTGCCTCGGTTAAGGCGTCGCGTAAAGGGGTATCCGGCTGAACAAAAGAGGCCCCCGGTAAATGTAGCCCCATAACCTCCATGACCATTTGGTTAGAGTTTGCGGTACCGTAAAAGGTACAGGTGCCAATACCATGATAAGAGGCAGCTTCAGCTTCTAATAGCGCGTTTCTATCTACTTTGCCTTCGACATATAGCTGGCGGATGCGGACTTTTTCTTTATTCGGTAACCCTGTTGCCATTGGACCGGCAGGAACAAAAATAGCGGGAAGGTGACCAAAGGACAAGGCTCCAATCATGAGACCGGGCACAATTTTATCGCAGATCCCAAGGTATAACGCGCCGTCAAACATATTATGTGAAAGGCCAATTGCGGTAGACATTGCAATCACATCACGGCTTAGCAGAGACAATTCCATGCCATCTTGCCCTTGAGTTACACCATCACACATTGCAGGCACGCCGGCGGCAACTTGCCCAATAGCACCCGATTCGAGTAACGCTTTTTTCAGACGCTCAGGGTAATTGTCATAGGGGCGGTGAGCTGACAGCATATCATTATAAGAGTTAATGATCGCAATATCAGAGCGTGTCATGCTTTTGAGGATCTTCTTATCTTCAGGTTGGCAGGCTGCAAATCCATGAGCGAGGTTACCACAAGCAAGTTCTGCACGATGAACGGTTGTACTACGTGCTTGCTCAATTTTGTGTAGGTAATGCTCTCTTGTTTTTTTTGAGCGAGCGATAATACGTTTGGTGATCCGCATTATTTCAGGATGAACGGAGGAATAACCGTTCTCTATCTTATTGGAATTGCTCATAATTACTAACCTCATCACAGAGACTTTTTATCTACCAACACGCATTTATCAAATAAGGGCGCTGAAGAGACTTTATTTGTTTAGCGATATGTTACCGGTAACATTGTTAATTGAAATGCATAGAGTTGCAATGGATCGTGGACAGATTTCGAAGTATCTGTGATCTGAATCAAGATTGCTTGACTTGTTGATTGAGGGAAAATTGTGCTGTTTTCGATTAATAGGCTGAATTTTGTGAATGATTTGTGGTCTAGTAATAGGCTTACACATTGATTGAGAAAGAAGGTCTATAGTCGGGGATTCATGCTAAAACGGTTTATTGCAGTGGCATTACTGTTCACATCGTCTTTAACATATGCAGAGACGGTATTGGAATCAGGCTCGCTATCAATACTCAATGATATTCAGCAACGTACAAAAGGACTGAATGAAGAGCAGCGGGTTAAAGTGATAACTGAAACATTGCTAGGCACGCCTTATAACAGTCACACGTTGAACGCTTCTTTTTCGGCGAAAGAAACGTTGGTTATAAATTTAAAATCAATGGATTGCATGACTTTTATTGAATATACAGAAGCATTTAAAAGATCAGAGAATTATGATGATTTTATTCATAATCTAAAAAATATCCGTTATACGCAAGATAATATCTCCTATGTGAATCGACGGCATTTTTTCACCGATTGGTTGTATCAAAACGACGGTATGGTGTTTGATATCACACAAACCATCAGCCCTAACGCAGTTCAGGTGTATAAAAATCTTAATTTAAAAAGTCATGGGCAGCGCTTTATTCAAGGTCTACCGGTAACGAAACGCGTAGTCAGCTATATACCGACAGAGTATATTGATGAGGCTGTGTTAGATGCGCTACAGACAGGGGATTATATTGGGATTTATGCTAATCGGGCTGGGCTAGATGTAAGTCACGTTGGGATTGCTATTCGTCAGGGCGGTAAAATTTATTTTAGAAATGCTTCCTCATTAAAACTTAATTTGCAAGTTATGGATATAGAGTTAATGCGCTATTTGCGTGGTAAGGCTGGGATCATTGTCGTCAGATCCACAGTAGACTCATCGACCGGATATTAGGGGATTACTTCAAGTTCTGATATCGCCATTAGTTAAATTTACAGCTTTAAATATATCTTTATGGAGCTGACTGTATTCAATTTGAATTGGATTTAATTTAATATTTAATTCATAAATTATGATCTACCTCATATTATGGATTGTTGTTACTCATTTTTCAGGAATTCTAAATATTGTTTAAAGTGTCTAACTATTTCTAGAGTTATTTAAAGTGTAAATAGTTATTAAAATATTAAGTATAAATAATTAACTATAAAACTAATTGTAGGCGTGATAAAAATAAAAAAATGATTAAAAAGCAATGAATTGCTTTTTTAAAAAAGGAATAAATTTGTTTAATAAAATGAATGATAACTATTAACTATCAATATGTTAAATTTTGATTGCTGATAACTATTTTTAAAGAGGGGGGGAAATTCTATAATAGTTGGGCTAATAAAATAATATTATTTCCTTTTCTAGGAGAGGGATATGGCGATAAAAAAAAGAGAAGATGTGTATGCTTTATTAGGTCACCATTTGCGTCAAGCAAGAATGAAAAGAGGATTATCTGGTCACGAATTAGCAAATATTATTAATTTAAGTCAGCAACAAATCTCGCGTTATGAGCGTGGCGTAAATAAATTGAGTTTAGATAAACTTATTGAAATTATTGTATTTTTAGATATCGATGTTAAAGATATTGTGAGGATTATTACGACAGAAGTTGAACATGAGAAGCGAACTTTCTATACATCAATAGAATAGGAAATTTATTTGAGATTAGGAGGTCTGACGAGATTCTCTAATTTATTAGAGGAATTTTTAGGCTGTTCTGATAAAGACTAAAACTTTGTTAATAATTTTAATCTAATATAGTCAATGTGACTAGTTATCAACGCGTAATATGTGTTCGAGCACCTCTATGGGTAACTGGTATTAAATTATCGGTTACCCACTCAAACTGTAAAATATACTAATATAATTGGTGAATATATCACTCAAGGTATGCTTATTTACCTTAGTCATCCATGACTCTTTCGTTATACATCGGATAAATAATCGCGATTGAAGGTCAACTTATATCTGAACTATCAAGACTAGATAAATAAACATGTGGTTTATACTTAATAAAGTATTCCGATTGATTATTTTTTATCAGATTAATTATAAATTATTCTAAAATTAATCATCTATCATATCAATTTTTGATAATTTGATTTTAAAGAAACCAGACCGTTTTCGTATTTTTACCCTTTTATTAGGTTTTGGTTTTAACTATTAACCAAATAAAGGCTATATTTGATTAAAGTAAAATAGTAACTAGATTGATAATGGTAACCTAAACCAATGAATTAAACTTATGCTAAATTCTTTTGAAACAAATTAGAGATAAAATAATCAACCCATTTAAGGTAAGGATGCCGTGCAGGCTATAAAGCATTTTCCGTGTATATGATAGCCTGAATCGAACGGTTAAAATGCTCAAAATAACGGTTACGCATTTTGGCTTAAGCATGGGTAAAAAAGGTATTTCAATCGTTTTTTTTAATATGGATAATGCCCTATTTTTCTTGGCGATTTAGCTTAGATAATCGTCTATTTTTATTTTGTGTATTCTTTGTAAACAAATAAATAGGTAGAATGCCTGTCAATTTAACATAGGGGCTATAAGGACAGATTGAATGATCCGTTATTTATTAATTCTAATGGTTTTTATTATTTCAGGTTGTTCAACGCTGTCACCACGGCAGGGATACTATGTTGATAATCGCTATCCGTCACGCAATACGAGTGAAAGGGTCCAATATGTGGTTTTGCACTATACAGTGTCTGATGACAATCAATCTATCTATCTGCTCACTAAAGGTAATGTGAGTTCCCATTATCTGATCCCAAGTACTCCCTCACAGGAAAATAATAAGCCCGTGGTATTACAGCTAGTGCCGGAATCGCTAAAGGCATGGCATGCTGGTGATAGCCATTGGCTAAATAGCAGTAATTTGAATGATACTTCTATTGGTATTGAAATTGTGAATTCAGGTTTTTCCACGGATCAGAATGGCCGTAAAATATGGGCTCCTTTTAATCAGTCGCAAATTTTAGCTTTAATCCCGTTAGTGAAAGATATTATGCAGCGCTATAATATCCCTGCGCAAAATATCATCGGGCATAGTGATATTGCGCCATTACGCAAAGAGGACCCCGGTAGAGCCTTTCCATGGGAAGAATTGGCGAAACAAGGCATTGGCGCATGGCCTGATGCTGCGACAGTAAAAGGTTATTTGTCGAATAGAGGGAAAGACGAGCCGAGTAATGTGCTATTGTTACAGAAGGCGCTAAGGTTTTATGGCTATGCGGAAATTCCGCTATCAGGGGAGCTGGATGGGCAGACGCAACAGATCATTAGCGCATTCCAAATGCATTTCCGTCCACGGAACATTGATGGAAAAGCCGATGCTGAAACTGAGGCAATTGCGTTAGCGCTTATTGAAAAGTACCGTGATATGCCACGTTTCTTATCTACAAATTCATTTACGCATCCACAGGTTCAGCATATAACTAATTAATAACCTTATTTTTATAGGTTAGCGGATCGCGCCATATTCACGACTGATCTCTTTGGCGGCTTTGATCACCATAGCGCCGAGTTCAGTCACCCGATCGTCGGTGATCCGTGAAAGTGGCCCTGAAATAGAGATGGCAGCAAACGCCTCTTTGTGTTCATCATAAATACATGCGCCAATGCACCTGAGTCCTAAAGCGTGCTCCTCATCATCATAAGAGAACCCTTGCTTTTTCGCTTGTTGCAGGTTTTCTTTAAGGGCAGATGGCGTCGTTAAAGTATAAGGTGTATAGGCGTGAAGCCCTTTTTTACTCAATAGTGGAATGAGTTGTTCTTCCGGTAAGTTGGCGATAAATGCTTTGCCTGCACCGGAAGCATGCAGAGGAAGTTTCCCACCGATAGGGGCAGACATGCGCATTAAAGCATTACATTGCACTTGGTCGACAATGACTGCGTCGAATTCACTATGGTCAAGAATGGCAAGGTTGACGGTCTCACCGGACTCTTCCATTAAACGACGTAAAATAGGGTGAACTAAGGCCAGTAGGTTACGACTTTCAAGGAAGCTGCTCCCAATAATAAACGCATTAGAAGCAATCACCCATAAGCCGAGATCGCCAGTCTGACGGACAAAACCGTGTTGTTCGAGTGTCATGAGCAAACGGTGGGTTGTGGAGTTAGGTAGACCCGCTTGTAGAGCAAGGTCGGTCAACGCAATCCCTCCCGTTGATTCAGAAATATATTCCAAAAGGGTTAGCCCACGACTTAATGACTGGACTTGACCTGCCGCAGGTGCTCCACTTGCCGGCCCCTTTGCCTTTTTTATTTTTTTACTGATTGATGCAGTCGCCATTAAGTCTCTCCTGACTGGAATGAATTTTTGTTTCTATTATGGATGATTTCACCTCAAAATACTCATCGGATCAGTGAAAAATTAGATCTTATGCAACCTGAGAAACTCTCATCATGAGGTGGAATTCTCAACGTAAAAATTATGATAGGATGAATGTGGCACTAATTTAACTTATGACTTTGGTTGTTGTTTTTTAGGAGGCAGGGAAAGTGGTTTATAAAATCAGTATGTTAGAACAAGAATTACAAAAAAGGATCTTAGTACTGGATGGCGCAATGGGGACGATGATCCAGCGCCATAAGCTAACCGAAGAACAATTCCGTGGTGAACGCTTTGCGGATTGGCCTTGTGACCTCAAAGGAAACAACGACCTCCTTGTTTTGACTCAGCCTGAAATTATCCGCGATATTCATGATCAATACTTTGCGGCTGGGGCAGATATTGTTGAGACAAACACATTTAACTCAACAACGATTGCGATGGCAGACTACAAAATGGAATCGTTGTCTGCCGAAATAAATGAAGCCGCTGCACGTATCGCCCGTGAATGTGCCGATGAGTGGACACGTAAAACACCGGAACAGCCACGCTATGTTGCTGGTGTGTTGGGACCGACTAACCGCACAGCCTCGATCTCCCCTGATGTTAACGACCCCGCATTTCGGAATATCAATTTTGATCAATTAGTTGAAGCCTATCGTGAATCAACGCGCGCCTTGATCAAAGGAGGTGTCGATCTGATCATGATCGAAACAATTTTTGATACGTTAAATGCAAAAGCGGCGATCTTTGCGGTTGAAACAGAATTTGAAGCCTTGGGAGTGACTCTGCCAGTTATGATTTCGGGGACGATCACCGATGCGTCTGGGCGTACCCTATCGGGGCAAACTACCGAAGCTTTCTATAACTCATTGCGTCATGCTAGACCTTTATCCTTTGGTCTCAACTGTGCTTTAGGGCCAAATGAATTGCGCCAATATGTGTCTGAACTATCGCGTATTGCGGAGTGCTATGTCAGTGCACACCCTAACGCAGGCTTACCCAATGCTTTTGGCGAATATGATCTCGATGCACAAAATATGGCGGAACAAATTCGTGAATGGGCACAAGCAGGCTTTTTGAATATTGTCGGGGGATGTTGTGGTACGACACCGTTGCACATCAAAAAAATTGTTGAAGCCGTTAAAGGAATTGCGCCGCGCGCCTTACCAAAGTTACCTGTAGAGTGCCGTTTATCAGGGCTAGAACCACTTAATATTGGCAAAGACTCGTTATTTGTTAACGTCGGCGAACGTACGAATGTGACGGGATCGGCGAAGTTTAAACGTCTCATTAAGGAAGGAAACTACCAAGAGGCATTAGATATTGCTCGCCAGCAAGTGGAAAACGGCGCACAGATTATCGATATCAACATGGATGAAGGGATGTTGGATTCGGAAGCGGCGATGGTGCGTTTTCTTAATTTAATTGCTGGCGAACCTGATATTGCCCGTGTTCCCATTATGATCGACTCTTCAAAATGGGATGTTATCGAAAAAGGGCTGAAATGCATTCAAGGCAAAGGCATTGTGAACTCAATTTCGATGAAGGAGGGGGAAAGTGCCTTTATCGAACATGCCAAATTGGTGCGTAAATATGGTGCCGCAGTCATTGTGATGGCATTTGATGAGGTAGGCCAAGCCGACACCCGTGAACGAAAAATCGAAATTTGTCGTCGTGCCTATCACGTATTGACTGACACGGTCGGTTTCCCTCCAGAAGATATTATTTTTGATCCAAATATTTTTGCCGTCGCGACAGGTATTGAAGAACATAATAACTATGCTGTCGATTTTATTGAAGTTTGTCAGGATATTAAGCAGCAGCTTCCACATGCGATGATCTCTGGTGGTGTCTCTAACGTGTCGTTTTCATTCAGAGGCAATGATCCCGTTCGTGAAGCGATCCATGCTGTGTTCCTCTATTATGCTATCCGTAATGGCATGGATATGGGGATCGTCAATGCGGGGCAGTTAGCTATCTATGATGATCTGCCTAAAGAGTTAAAAGATGCGGTCGAAGATGTGATCTTAAACCGCCGTGAGGATAGCACTGAACGCCTGTTGGAATTAGCGGAAAAATATCGTGCATCAGGCAGTGAGGAGCAGCAAGTTCAACAGGCTGAATGGCGCTCTTGGGCTGTCGAAAAGCGTTTAGAATATGCGTTAGTTAAAGGGATCACCGAATTTATCATCCCAGATACGGAGGAGGCGCGCCAACTCGCAGCAAGCCCTATTGAAGTGATTGAAGGACCATTGATGAATGGGATGAATGTCGTGGGTGACTTGTTTGGTGAAGGGAAAATGTTTTTACCACAGGTTGTTAAATCCGCTCGAGTGATGAAACAAGCAGTTGCCTACTTAGAACCTTATATTCAGGCACTTAAACAATCAGGTAGCAGCGCGGGTAAAATTTTATTAGCGACCGTTAAAGGTGATGTTCACGATATAGGTAAAAATATTGTCAGCGTCGTTTTACAGTGTAATAACTATGAGATTGTTGACTTGGGCGTGATGGTACCTTGTGAAACCATCTTAAAAACAGCCCGTGAGCAGAATGTTGATGTTATTGGCCTTTCTGGGTTAATTACGCCTTCGTTGGATGAGATGGTCCATGTGGCTAAAGAGATGGAGCGCCAAGGCTTTACAATCCCTTTGATGATTGGGGGAGCGACAACATCAAAAGCTCACACGGCAGTAAAAATAGAACCCAATTACAGCCACTCAGTGACATATGTACAAAATGCATCGCGCACTGTAGGCGTGGTTTCCGCGCTACTTTCCGCAACACAAAAAGCGGAGTTCGTTGCTCGAACTCGCCGTGAATATGAAATCGTTCGTGAGCAACATGGACGTAAAAAACCCAAAACCCCGCCAGTCTCCCTTGAAATTGCTCGCGCTAACTCAGTGAAAATTGATTGGCAAAATTACCAGCCACCTGTGCCACGTTTCCTTGGTGTGAAAGAGGTCAAAGCATCGATTGAGACATTACGTCATTATATTGATTGGACGCCTTTCTTTATGACATGGTCGCTCGCGGGGAAATATCCACGCATCCTAGAAGATGAGGTGGTCGGTGAAGAGGCGCGTAAATTACTAAAAGACGCGAACAACATGCTAGATCAACTCGCGAAGGATAATGCCCTGACGCCAAGAGGCATATTTGGTCTATTTCCTGCAAACAGTGTAGGGGATGATATTGAAATATATCGTTCCTCGGCTCGTGATAGTGCAGATGTTATCGCTCTCAACCTACGTCAACAAACAGAGAAGAAAGAGTTTCCTAACTACTGTTTATCTGACTTTGTCGCCCCTAAAGCCAGTGGAAAAGCGGATTATATTGGTGCTTTTGCGGTTACGGGGGGGTTAGAAGAAGATGCCCTTGCAGATGGATATGAACAGCAACATGATGACTATAATAAAATTATGTTGAAGGCGTTAGCTGATAGGCTTGCGGAGGCATTTGCGGAATACTTGCACCAGCAGGTGAGAAAAGAGTATTGGGGTTATGCCCCTGACGAGGATTTGCCGAATGATGAGCTGATCCGTGAAAAATATCAGGGGATCCGACCGGCGCCGGGGTATCCAGCTTGCCCTGAACATACCGAAAAAGCCAAAATTTGGCAGTTATTAGATGTGGAAAATCAAGTCGGTATGCAATTAACCAGTTCTTATGCAATGTGGCCTGGAGCGTCGGTTTCAGGTTGGTATTTCAGCCACCCTGAAAGTAAATATTTTGCCGTCGCTCAGGTGCAGCGGGATCAGGTCGAGGACTATGCAAAACGTAAGGGAATGTCAGTCAGTGAACTTGAAAGATGGCTCGCACCAAATTTAGGCTATGACCCAGAGGATTGAATTTCCGGAGGGTCGGCACCATCTTATCAGTAAGACACTTAAAGAGGCTGAACGATGAGCTACGAATTTATTATTGAAGATAGGCTGCCGAACACGGCAGTTTATCCTTATAAAATCCAAAACAGTGCGGCACCTGAGACATTTTTCATGAGTGAAGATCTGGTGAGCGCCATGATGAGTATTTTGCAAATCATGGATAAGCTTGATACCGATGAGATGTTAGATGACCACTGTTTCAATCAAATTTGGCTAAAAAGTGAATTGACACCGGCTCGTGCGGAGGAGATTTATCTTTATTTAGAAGATGCACAAATGGTTGAGCCTGTTCCTTCACAAGAAGAAATTGACGCATTCCACCAAGCACAACGCGATGAAGATAAATTATTATCGAAAGAAAGCCCGAAAGAGGGAATGATCCCTGTGCATAAGTTTGCCACCAATGACGGTTGGTTGGTCACCATGAAAGAGTGTGGTTGGATAGCTGAAGTTTTCTCCCCTGAATTAATCGGGGAAAACCAATTTGTTGTGTCACAAATAGCGAACCTATGTAAGGTCAGCCATGAAATGCTGGAATCCATGCTAGTGGAATGGGGGAAATTTAATTTATTCGCAAGCAAACATGGCGGTTATCGAGTCAACTAATCCCCTGTAGGTGGTGAACGGTTTTTCACCACCTAAAATATGCCTAAATATTCTATTATTCGTTGCTGATTTTAGGAGCTGAACGCTTATGCTTTTCCATGAGGAGTGTTATGTTATAAGCATAATGCTGGCGAATGGATTGATTGAATGAATTTACGACCCTTAATATTTTTGCTTTGTTTAGGCAGTGCTGCTTTTGTGCAGGCTAATTCCAAGGAAACATTATCGGTACAAGGAAAACAGCAACCGCCAGCTTCTCTTGCCACACCCCCTGAAAACCTTCCTGTCGAGTTTACTCATAAATTAAAAGAAGCTGAGTCTGGTGATATTGATGCCATGCTCAATATTGGCCTTGTTTATATGGATGGTACTGATTATTTATCTCCTGATGCAGATAAGGCTTTCATTTGGTTTAAAAAAGTCTCTGATCGCGGCAGTGCCGATGGTGACTATTATTTAGGGCTTTTAGCACAACAGCAGCAAAAATATGCAGAGGCAGTGCGCTGGTATCGGAAAGGGGCAGAAAAGGGTGACCCTGATTGCCAATATAGTTTAGGTTTTTTGTATGAGCGCGGCTTAGGCTTGGAGCAAGATTATAAACAAGCTAAAGCATGGTATACGAAGTCCGCCGAACAAGGGGGCGCGTATAGCCAGTTGGCGTTAGGTATGTTTTATTACGATGGCTTAGACGGTGAGGTTGATTATCAAAAAGCCAAAATGTGGTATGAAAAGAGTGCACAGCAGGGAGTGGCTGCGGCAGTCAATAACTTAGCTGTCTTATATGAAAAGGGTGAAGGCGTTCAGCAGGACGAGGAAAAAGCCATTGATTTGTATCGACAAGCAGCAAATATGGGTTCAGCAATTGCACAAATGAATATGGGGGATCTCTATTATGAAGGCCACCGTTTGATTGAAAAGAACCCGTATCAAGCGATGTATTGGTATAAGCGTGCTGCATCACAGGGGTATACAGATGCACTGTTTGTGATGGGGCGGGGCTATGAAGAGGGTGATGGTGTAGGCAAAGATCTTGGCAGTGCCTTTGAGTGGTATTTGCTAGGCGCCAATAATGGTTCTGTTCCTGCTGCAATGAAAGTCGCGGAGTTTTACGAAAAAGGGTTAGGCGGTGTCAAAGCCAATCATGGAAAAGCCATTGAATGGTATATGAGCATGGCCGAGGATGATATTGTCGAAGCACAAACAAAACTCGCTGAATTGTATATTGCAGGGCAACTCCCTGAGATAGATATTCAAAAAGTGGTGAGTTGGCTACAAGCCTCAGAGCAGGATGATATCCAATCAAAAAATCAATTGGCCATTTTTTACTTAACGGGAAATGGGGTAAAACAAGATGCGCGAAGAGCGCGGGAATTATGGCAACAATCCGCGTTTCAAGGCCTCAGTGATGCACAAAATAACCTTGCCGTCATGTATGCCAAGGGGCTTGGTGGCGATAAAAATATCTTTCGAGCCATCATGTGGTTTGAGCGGGCGAGTCAGCAGGATGATACAACAGCACAAAAAAATTTAAGGTTGTTAAAAGAGAATGCAGCGGTGACAGCAGCGATGTTGGAGTACACGGCAAATGTACAAAAGGCGATGGCTAAGATAAAGGGAGGTGATGAATGATAGCTGAATTGATGGTCGCATATGTACTCGCGGCAACATTGCTAACAATAACACCAGGTATTGATACCGCACTAATTTTAAGAACATCAACGGTTCAGGGAACACGAACGGCCTTTGCCGCCGCGGCAGGAATTGGGTTAGGGTGTTTGGCGTGGGGGGCTATGGTAGCCTTTGGTTTAGGCGCACTGATTGCCGCCTCTGAACTCGCTTACTCTATTTTAAAATGGTGTGGTGCTGCCTATTTGTGTTGGCTTGGTGTTCAAATGCTATTGAAACCGAGAAACCATTTTTCAGGTAATAACGCGACATCCACCAAGCAACAAAATTGGTTTATGCGAGGCTTTTTGGGCAATTTACTTAACCCAAAAGTAGGTATTTTCTATGTCTCATTTTTACCGCAATTTATCCCTGCCGGAAAAGATGTAGTGATGTGGACATTTTTGCTGGTGGGGATCCATGTCATTTTAGGGATTATTTGGAGTGGCTTGTTGATTGGTGCTACCCGCCCCCTATCGACATTATTTAAAAAACCGGCGGTAATTCGCTGGATGGACAGAACAACAGGGCTAATTTTTATTATGTTCGCGGCTAAATTAGCTTTCTCTCGCCGATAAAGTCAAAGGCGCCCTTTATCTAAGAGCGCCTGTCTTCTCAGTAAAGTGAGCCGTTATTCAAATAGATTTGAATGCAGAGTGCGCACTATCTCTTCCGCGTCATTACCTGGTACCAGTAGGCAGATATTATGGCTGCTGGCACCGTAGCTGATCATTCGGATATTGAAGGATTCTAGCGCCCCAAAAATTTGTTTGCCGAGGCCATTTACTTGCGACAGTTCGTTACCAATGATGGCCACTAGCGCTAAGTTTTCTTCTACTTCTACGCGGCATAGCGCTGATAGCTCTGTCATCAGTGCGTTGGTGAGTAAGCTACCATTTGTACCCGTAGAGCCAGTGGTGTCTAATGTGAGGGCTACGCTCACCTCGGATGTGGTGATCAAGTCAACGGAAATATTGTGACGTAATAAAATCGTGAATATTTCAGCTAAGAAGCCTCGAGCATGCAGCATTTTTAGGCTATGTAACGTGAGCAGTGTTTGTTTACGGCGCAGTGCTAACGCTCTAAATTGAGGGGCATTCGCGGTTTTATCACACACTAAGGTTCCGCCAGCTTGTGGCTCTTTACTGGAGCCAACAAAAACAGGGATCCCAGCACGTACCGCAGGTAATAGCGTTGCTGGATGCAATATTTTAGCGCCAAACGTTGCCATTTCTGCGGCTTCGTCAAAAGCAATTTCATCGATACGCTGTGCTGCGGGTACGACGCGTGGATCTGTCGTGTAAATACCAGGAACGTCTGTCCAGATATCAACACGTGCTAAATTGAGAACTTCAGCCAATAATGCCGCGGTATAATCGCTACCGCCACGGCCAAGTGTTGTTGTGCGTCCTTTGCTATCTTGCCCAATAAAACCTTGTGTAATGACTAAAGAACCCTGTAGGCGAGGGAGCAAGTGTTGTTGGGCCGACTCTTTTAATTGCAAAAGGTCGGGTTCAGCGCGACCAAAGTTTGCATTTGTTTTCATTACTTTGCGCACATCAAACCATTGTGAGTTAGCCCCACGCTGGCGGAGGACTTCAACAAACAGCAAAGTCGACATAAGTTCACCGTGACTCACCATTTCATCGGTGAGCGCATCGGAAGTTGCCAGAGAAGCGGAATCTGCCAAATGAGCAATATTATCTAATAAACGATTAATCTCTTCGCGAATTACTTCCGCATGTTGTAAATGATCAATAATCGCATATTGGATCTCTTTAACTTTTTGCAGTAGCTGATTACGTTTGTCGGCATCGCAACCTTCGGCAAGCTCTATCAACAAATTAGTGATACCCGCAGAAGCAGAAAGTACCACTACGCGGACATTATTGTTCGAAAGAACAACGTCTGCACTTTTGTTCATGGCTTCAAAATTAGCGACACTTGTCCCCCCAAATTTGGCGATAACGTACGGATTATTTTCTGGCAAAGAGGCTACTGCATTCATGGTATCAATCCCTTTTGGCAATCTATTTTTTATATAGAAATATCGGGTTAGGCCGATGCCGTCAATGAAGAATCGATGCAAATCAGTAATTCTAATGATGACTAATTTATTATCGCTTTTCCCGATGGCTGTAATAAGCTCTGGAAAAATTGCAAAAAATTGCCCAATATCATAAGGATTGCAAGAACGCAGGAAAGTGATAGGTCAAGATGACTCGGCGAGTTACAATTATTTTTATTTCAAATATTTTGGAGAGTGTTATCCATGAATAGTATTAATCCAAGCCAAACGGCAGCATGGCGGGCGCTAGAGCAACATTTTGCGCAAATGAAAGATACCCATATGCGCGACCTGTTCAAACAAGACAATGATCGCTTTACCAAATTTTCCGCGACATTTGACGACCAAATTTTGGTGGACTACTCCAAAAACCGAATTACTCAAGAAACATTGGATAAGTTATTCGCATTGGCTGAAGAGACTCAGCTAAAAAGCGCAATGAATAGTATGTTCAGTGGTGAAAAAATTAACCGTACCGAAGATCGTGCTGTATTGCATATCGCACTACGTAACCGTGACAATACACCGATTTATGTTGATGGCAAAGATGTGATGCCAGATGTCAACGCGGTCTTAGAAAAGATGCATCAATTTAGTGAGCGCATTATTAATGGCGAGTGGAAAGGGTATACTGGCAAGGCTATCACGGATGTGGTGAATATCGGTATCGGTGGCTCAGATCTTGGTCCATTTATGGTCACCGAAGCGCTACGCCCTTATAAAAATCACTTAAATATGCACTTTGTTTCTAACGTTGATGGCACGCAGATAGCGGAAACGTTGAAAGTTTTAAATCCAGAAACAACTCTGTTTTTAATCGCATCAAAAACCTTCACGACGCAAGAAACCATGACGAATGCGCATTCAGCGCGTGATTGGTTGCTCGCACAAGCGAAAGATGAACAGCATATCGCAAAACATTTCGTGGCACTGTCAACCAATAGTGAGCAAGTCGCGAAGTTCGGTATTGATACGGCAAATATGTTTGAGTTTTGGGATTGGGTTGGTGGCCGTTATTCATTATGGTCAGCGATTGGCCTATCCATTATCTTGTCTGTGGGTTATGACAATTTTGTTCAGCTCCTCGAAGGGGCTCATGCAATGGATAAGCACTTTACCCAAACGGCTTTTGAAAAGAATATTCCTGTTCTCCTTGGCTTAATTGGCATTTGGTATAACAACTTTTTTGAGTCGGAAACTGAAGCGATTCTGCCATATGATCAATATATGCACCGTTTTGCCGCTTATTTCCAACAAGGAAATATGGAGTCAAATGGTAAGTATATTGACCGTAATGGCAACAAAGTTTCTTATCAAACGGGGCCAATTATTTGGGGTGAACCGGGCACGAACGGCCAACATGCCTTTTATCAATTGATCCATCAAGGAACTAAAATGATCCCTTGTGATTTTATTGCGCCAGCAGTAACGCATAATCCACTCGGTGATCATCACGATAAATTACTGTCGAATTTCTTTGCTCAAACGGAAGCGTTGGCATTTGGTAAGACGCGTGAAGTTGTTGATGCGGAATTTGCGGCTCAAGGTAAAAACCCTACAGATATGGAGTATGTTGCTCCTTATAAAGTGTTTGAAGGTAACCGCCCAACAAACTCAATCTTGCTTAAAGAGATCACACCTTATTCATTAGGTGCACTCATTGCGATGTATGAACATAAGATCTTCACGCAAGGGGCAATTCTGAATATTTTCACCTTTGACCAATGGGGTGTAGAGCTTGGGAAACAATTGGCGAGCCGAATTTTGCCTGAGTTAGAAAGTAAAGACGAAATCAGCAGCCATGATAGCTCAACTAATGGACTAATTAATCGTTATAAAGCTTGGCGTTGATAAGCGTCATAGCTACCTTTCACAGCCTGCCATAATGGCAGGCTGTCGCTATTTAATCATTTCTACTTGATCATTTTGTGTGTATGACTCATTAGCGTTAAAAATTATTTTAAGAAAATTTTACAATTCATGTGGGATTTGTGATTTTTTAACTAATTTGTTAGCTAACTTTAACCTTATCGCAAGGCAACGTGATATCCTTCATGCTAAGAACCAATATGATACAAAACCACACAGTATAGTGGTGGAATGATGAGTAATGGATGAAACGCTTTTTATCTCTCACCCGATAACATGGCTATCAGAAGATGATGACCTTGTTCCTGAAAATGTTTTAGATTGGCTACATGAACTAGGGTCGATGACAAAACGCTTAGAGCAGCATTGCCAACGTGTCACGGTTGTTCCTTATACGCAACGTTATGTGACTCAAGAGGCATTGAGCGAAGAAGAAGCGGCGTGTTTACCTGTCAGTGAATATTATTGGTTACGTGAAGTCATTATGTATGGTGATAATATTCCATGGTTACTTGGACGAACGTTAATTCCACAGGAGACATTGACTGGTGAAGACCGGAAACTTATTGATATCGGTGCTGTACCGTTAGGGCGTTATCTCTTTAGCCATGATAATCTTTCCCGTGATTATATTCATATAGGGCAGCAAAATTTGCGATGGATCCGCCGCTCTCTATTAAGATTATCTGAAAAACCTTTATTATTAACCGAACTGTTTTTACCTGAATCACCTGCATATAAAAGATAAAAAATAAAAGGAGCACAACAAATGGAGGGAAGTATGGCGCTAAGTAAATGGCATGCCTACAGCCGTTTGATGCGTATTGATAGGCCGATAGGGTCGCTATTATTGTTATGGCCAACCTATTGGGCGTTGTGGATTGCCGCTCAAAGTATACCGAGTTTACATATTCTTATTGTCTTTACGGCGGGCGTTTTCTTGATGCGTGCAGCCGGATGCGTGATTAACGATTTCGCAGACCGCCACTTTGATGGCCATGTTGAGCGAACGAAACACCGCCCATTACCCAGTGGTGATGTGACAGAAAAAGAAGCAAAAATTTTATTCGCTAGCCTCGTTGGTCTCTCATTTTTATTGGTACTGACGCTAAATTCAATGACTATCTGGCTATCTGTTGCCGGATTAGCTTTGGCGTGGATTTATCCTTTTGTTAAGCGAGTCAGCCATTTACCTCAAGTTGTTTTAGGTGCCGCATTTGGTTGGTCTATCCCGATGGGCTTCTCTGCTGTCAGTGAATCGTTACCATTGGTGTGCTGGGTACTGTTTTTGGTCAATATCTTGTGGTCCGTGATTTATGATACCCAGTATGCGATGGTTGACCGCAATGATGATTTAAAAATCGGCGTTAAATCAACAGCGATACTGTTTGGCCAATATGACAAGCTGATTATTGGTATTTTACAGATCGTGATGATTGTTTTATTGGTGTTAGTGGGTTCATTGGCTGATTTAGGAGCGGTGTACTATATCGCACTATCACTATCGGCATTGCTGTTTATTTACCAACAAAAATTAATGGTAGATAGGGAACGAGCACCGTGTTTTAAAGCCTTTTTAAATAATAACTATGTTGGATTGATCTTATTTATTGGGATTTTCTTAAGTTACTTGTAAACCATTTGTGGAATAGTAAAGGGGTAATGTGAAGCACATTACCCCTTTTACGTACTGACGACCCTACGTTTTTAACGTGGGATTTTGTTTATAAGGGGGAACATGAATTGCATTCCCCCTTTTGGTTTCTTTAGACTTAAAAGTTAGTCTTCTTTTGATTTTTCTGTCTCAGTAGCGCGCTCCTCTGGTTGACTCACGCTCTCGATAGTCAAACGAATTTCTGGCGACATTAAACGCGAAATAACCGCATAGAGTTTTTTCGCATTGGCCGTGAAAATGTCGTTTTCATCATTATCAATGTAGCCTTCTTCCCGTAGCGTTTCGACTAAGATTGAAAAGACCGCTTTATCGAAGAATTCAGGAGCGTTAATACCGTGCAGCACAGAAAGACGTTGAGCTAGCATGCGGCTCTCTTTTTCTAATGTATTACGGCTAATTTCTGGACTCGCATTGAGTAAAGAAAGCGTAATCGCATAGCGCTGTAAGGTTTCGCGAACACCTGCTGCGAGCAACTGTAATGGGCGTATACGACGTGGATTAAGAATGACAATATCGTCTTCTTTTAAGCACACTAATTTCTGGTTATTTAGCTCATCAATTAAGGTATCAACGACGTCAACCAAAGAGCCACTATCAAAACGCATAAACAGTTCAGCTTTGAGGAAGGGATAAATTTGCCCTACTTGATAGTGGATATCTTGGCGGCTAATACTTTCATGATGGAGCACAATGCTCGAGATCAGTGATGGCAACACCAATAAGTGATGAATGTTATTACGATAATAAGTCATGAGGACGGCATTCTCACGAGGAAGAATGATAATGTCTCCCATACTATCTTTTTCGACTTCAAACTTATCCATCTGCAAAGCATGTTCTAACAATTGCTCCGCTGTTTTATTTGGTGTTGTTGCATCAGCCGTATAAGGAACATTACGCAATAACTGTAGGTAACAATCGACTTGCTCAATAAGTTGTTCACGCGTTAATGAACGTTGGCGCGACGCAAGTAATGCCGTTGAGCACAGGTTGATAGCGTTAGCTGCCGCAGCATTATTAATATTGACCATAATGTGATCTGCTAGCCCACTGACGATTGGGTTTAACCAACTCGGGCGCTGAGGTTCGATAGGGTCAATCGAGTCGCGCCAATCAGGTACACGTTTTGTGAGATATTGAGAGAGTGAAATAGGCTGACCAAAATTCACATAGCCTTGGCCTAAGTTACGTAATTTACGTAGGCCGCGAACCATCGAAAAGAAGCCTTCTTTCTCTTTTTCAGCACCTCGTAGCTCTTTGGCATAGGTTCCCACTTCCAGAACATTTTCATAGCCAATATAAACGGGCACGATCGTAATAGGACGAGAGTCGCCACGTAGCATCGCTTGTAGCGTCATCGACAAGGTACCTGTTTTTGGCTGAAGTAAACGGCCTGTACGGGAGCGACCACCTTCAACAAAATATTCAATAGAGTAACCCCGCGCAAATAATTCACTGAGGTACTCACGGAATACGGTTGAATAGAGTTTATTACCTTTAAAGGTTCGACGAATAAAGAAAGCGCCGAGGTGACGGAAAATAGGCCCCGCAGGCCAGAAATTCAAGTTGATACCTGCCGCGATATGAGGAGGAACTAAGCCTTGATGATATAAAACGTATGACAGCAGCAAGTAATCCATGTGGCTGCGATGAGAAGGCACATAAACGATTTCATGACCATCTTGCGCCAATTGGCGAACCCGCTCGGCATGCTGAACGTTGATCCCTTGATATAAGCGGTTCCAAGTCCAACTTAACACTCGGTCAGTAAGACGTATCGCTTCATAAGAGAAGTTAGCGGCAATTTCTTCCATCATATTGACGGCATTTTGCTGAGCTTTCTTCAGTGGAATTTTTTTGCTACGGGCTTCGTCTTCAACCGCCTTTTCAATGGCTTTTGAGGTTAGCAGCTTATTGAATAGCTCTTGGCGAACAGGCAATTTAGGGCCAACAGCAGCAAGGCGTTGGCGTGAATAGTGAATACGCGCGACCCGTGCAAGTTTATTCGCAATAATAGTATCTGTGCCATGTTCTTGCGCCATCAAGCCCATCGACACTGGAGGGGAAAAGCGAACAAAGCTATCTCGTCCAAGCCAGATTATGGCAAAGAACTTTTGAATACCGTTAAGTAAACGCAATGGCGGCGCCGGTGTATGCCCTTCACGCCCAGGAGAGCGACCGAACATGACAGAAGCCGGTAGCATTTGGATATCAAGATTCGGATTACTACGATGCAAATCTAAGTAGGCATGGAATACCTTCACCGATTCTTTACGTGGATTAGGAGAATAATAACGAAATACTCTAGGGCCATCATCAATAAAGACGTAAGCCGGTAATTTAGTGCCATTAATGTCATTATCGACCAAAGGATCAGGTAGGCCGATAGATAAGCATTGGTGACGTAATGTTAAAAGGTCAGATTTAGAATGATATGGCAGCACATATAATGTGGGCCGACTGGTGTCCAATTCAAGTTCTGAAATAGGGTCCGTTGGAACGAGTTTGCTCTTTACCAGTAATTTAAGTGGTAAATTCAACGTGTTGTAATATATTTTACGCCATAGTGACATAAATGATTATAGCCTCTTGTTAACAATGCTTCGCAAGCATACCAGAAATCAACTGGCAAATCTGTTACTGACAATTAACTTTGACCGCAAAAAATGATTATTGTTTTGTAATTTTGAGGAATAAATATGGCAAACCAAACTAAGGGATTTACGCGTGTAATTAAGGCTGCGGGTTACTCCCTTAAAGGGTTGAAAGCAGCTTGGGTCAATGAGGCTGCATTTCGGCAAGAATCCGTTGCGGCAATACTTGCTGTCATTATCGCGTTATGGCTGGATGTTAGCTATATCGACCGATTATTATTGATTAGCTCTGTTGTACTGGTCGCTATCGTAGAATTAATTAACAGTGCAATAGAGGCGGTCGTGGATCGTGTAGGAAGTGAATATCATGAGTTGTCTGGACGAGCGAAAGATATTGGCTCAGCGGCTGTGTTTATCACGATTGGGTTAGCTTTAGTTATTTGGGCGACGATATTGTGGCAGCATTATTTCGTTGGCTAGTCAGAAATTATCGAAAACAGAGCGATTATCGGTGAGATTACTGGCAAATATGGCATTCGAGTGATTTAAGTGTTTCAAATCTTCATTTACCTGTATATACTCACAGTCTGACTGTATAAACAAACAGGGGAACGAAATGAAAGCACTGACCGCTAGACAACAGCAAGTTTATGATCTGGTGCGCGATCACATTTCTCAGACGGGTATGCCACCTACACGTGCTGAAATAGCAGCAAGCCTTGGTTTTCGTTCGCCTAATGCGGCAGAAGAGCATCTTAAGGCCTTAGCTCGTAAAGGGGTGATAGAGATTGTTTCAGGGGCTTCTCGTGGTATCCGTTTACTGCTTGAAGAAGAAAATGATCCTGAAATTCAGGGGCTACCTTTAATTGGGCGTGTCGCTGCCGGCGAACCTTTATTAGCGCAAGAGCATATTGAAAGTCATTATCAGGTTGATCCTGAGCTATTCAAACCACATGCTGACTTTTTATTGCGTGTTAATGGGATGTCGATGAAAGATATCGGGATTATGGATGGTGACCTGTTAGCTGTTCATAAAACACAAGATGTCCGTAATGGGCAAGTGGTTGTGGCGCGTATTGAAGATGAGGTTACGGTAAAACGCTTTAAGCAACAAGGTAACCGCGTTGAGTTAATCGCCGAAAACCCAGAGTTTGCACCTATTATTGTCGATTTACGTCAACAAAATTTCACTATTGAAGGATTAGCGGTAGGTGTGATTCGCAATGGTGATTGGTGTTAATATTGGTCTTATAACCACCCTTCAAAATATTGCTGGCAGATTTTACTGTTTTCTAATATCAACCTAGGTTTGTCATTAGGTTATTAAATTAGATAAAAAGTCTGCCACTCTATTTAAGTGCTCCCTCAGCAAGTACCTACTATCAGCAGTAATTCTACGCCACTTCTTATTTCTTCTTTGTGATAACCGGTTGCTCATGGTTGTGTTCACAATGTTCATGATCCTGGCAAGTGCTGAGTTCGTAACATTCATGACATAATCCATGATTTTCTACCACAGTGTGTCTCAGGTGAAATTGGTGGCTGTTTGCAAGAGACATAATTGCTGTTTCAATTGTTGTGCAATCACTCTCTGTGACACTTCCGCAATGATCACAAATCAACATTACTGAGATATGACTCGGGTTATCGAAATGGTGACAGATGACATAACTATTTGTTGATTCTATTTTATGAATAAACCCTTGCTCTATTAAGAACTCTAAGCCTCTATAAATCGTTGGTGGTTTTGCTTGAGGCTCTACCTCTCTTAATAAATCTAATAAGTCATAAGCACTGATTGCGCCATGTTGCTGTGCAATCAGGCGTAAAACAGTTTCTCTTTGCGGTGTGAGCCGAACGCCTCTTGATTGGCAAATTTTTTCGGCCATCACTAGCAGTTTATCTTCACTCATTTTTTTCATGGTAATTGACCTTACATCAAAACTGAAAATTGCTGTTGTAAACAAGTTTACCATAACTTCATTGCAGATAGAGATGGAAATAAGAAGAGAGCAAAAGGGCTAACATAGAGAAAAATAGTTATTTATCAAAAACAAGAATGAAAATTTTAATCCGCAATATCGGACAAAAATAGAGTCATATTACATTTTAAATGTATCGCTTGAGGTTAATTGTCATAACACAGTTTGGGCGCTTTTCTTAACTGTCAGTAATTGTAAGGCTTTAGGCTAGGCTTTTCTGTTAGACCGATGTTTATCGGTAAACGGCACAAAACTGCCGATTTTGGGATGCTATAACCGTCTACGGTCATTAACCTTATAAAATTAAGGTGTAAAATTTAAAATTATGCATTTTGTTTTTTGTATCTCAATAGTGGTTAAATATTCTATTTAAGATATCTTATTTAATTAAAATAAAGCGATAATTTGTGACTTAAGGTACTTTGTAAGTATTTTTTCGTCAATAGAAGCAACAATCACTAGGCTATTATGGGGAGTGTCTTTTTATGAATAGTTAAAAGATCGTCTGCAATATCAATAAACTTCATTAGTGGATAATTAATTTGTAATAAAAAATTAGTAGAGGCATAAATAGAGTAGTATTTACTTAGTTATATATTCTAATGTATTTATTTAGCGAATATTGTTTCACTGCCCGTGACCCACATAATCAAAAATAAATCTTGAGTTTCATATCACTTTATTTTTCTAGTTATAAACTCATACCGCGAGAAGTCTTTGAAATACTTCTATCTCTTCTTTATAGATGAATATCTTTATATTCTCTCACTTCACCCTTAGATAAAAGAATATCATCGTTCACTGCTAAGCGACTGCATATGAGGCATGTTTCCCCTATCTATATAGGAGAACAGCGTTGATATGTTTAGGATTATCATGGTTTTTTAAAGGTAACGATTAGAGATAGAACATTGCTATTGAAAAATTATTCTCTTGAGTGGAGATACATCTTTGTATCTAAGTAAAGTAATGCCGTAAGTTTAATTAAAAAATAGCCACTTGGTGAAATTCTAAATAAAACCAAAGGGTAATCATTACACTCAAAGCGGATGACATGAAAAGTAAAGAACTGTTACATTTGGGGTGAATGTCAATTAAGACTTATCTTACAACAATTCAGCCACATAGATTTAATTATCTTCTTTTGTGTGTAAGTTGGTGTTAAGTATTGTTAGATTATAAAATATAGAATTTTATTTCAGTATATTCCTTGTTTATAGTTTTATATGTAATGAAATTATTTCAAACAAATGGATACAAATGTAAATTTTTATAAATTATTTGCCTTTTATAAATATAAATTAATCCAATTTTGATGGCTAAAAATATGATTTTTTAGCTTTTGTGGTTGTTTATTCTTTTGTCTTGGTGTTTGTAAATATTATATTTTGTTTGTAGTGCTTTTTTGTTGTGTTTTTGACAAAAGATATTGTTGCGGTAATATTGGAACCAGTTGATGAGGATGTTTGGAAATATTCTTCATATTGAAAAAGATAATTATGCTACTACGTTTTGCTTTTAGAGAAAACGCGATTAGATAAAGATTTTGATATCTTCCAAATATAAGAAAACTCCTAACATTAAATATGTTCCTGATGTTGGCTATTATCTTTGTCTAGTTAATAGTTAATGAAATGACTAATTAACTAGGTTGAAAATTTTATCCATATAGCTATTTCTATATTGGCCGTCACTTTCCTTTATAGGAATAGTATTTTTATTTTTTACTATAGGCGGTGCTCAGGAGTCTATTACTGGATAGCTGAAAGCTAACAATAAGTTAAATTCAAGAGTCACTAGAACCGTAAAAATACGACTACTTAATATGTGTTTTTGAGTATGTAAGTAGAAAGGGTAGTGCCTTTTTTAGAGTCAATTTTTTTGACTTGCCTTTAAAAAGGGGATTAAAAGGATTTTTTTAACCCTAATGGTGTTAGCTAAATAGGCTAATGCTGATTATTCAAGTTTATATTCAAAATTTTAGGACTGGATTTACAAGGATGTAACGAATTTAAATTTGAACATTAAATAACAATGTCTTTCACTACTACATGTTATAAATACAGAGGTATTTAAAATGTTATTCAACAAGAAACTAGTAACAATCGCAGTATTAGCAAGTTCAATGGTAGCTGGTTCAGCATTAGCTGCTGATGAAGTAGGTAAAAAAAGCACTGAAGTACGTTTCAAAGCTCAATTACGTGCGGCTTCTTGTGATGTAGCTTCAACTGCGGAAGGTTCTGTAATTGATTGGGGTACTTTTACTCTTGACCAAACTAATGGTAAGAATGTTAAAGACCAATTAGGTTCAGATAAAAACTTCAACCTGATCCTGACTAACTGTTCTAAAGCAGCAGCAGAAGATGCAGCTATTTTCGTTCATGCAGAAGGTAAAGAATCTCCACTATTCCCAGAGTATTTTGCAAACACAGGTGCTAAATCTTTAGCAGTTGCATTATCTTCAGGTGGTAAAGATATCAAACCAAACGTAGACACAGAGCTGAAATTCTCTAACGCTGTAGATGTTAACGGTAGCACTACAATTCCTGTATTGGCTAAACTTTTACTGACTCAAGTAGGTGTTGCTCCTGATACATTAAACGTACCAGTTACTTTCTCTGTATCTTATAACTAATACTGATAAAGTTTAGATAATGGCATAAGAGGCTATTTACAGCCTCTTATTATTGAAGATGGAAAATGTAGGTTTAGATAATGCAAACAATAAAACTAAAACAAAGAAATTTGAATTTTTCGATAGATAATCTGCGATTGTTAATTTTACTGTTTGTTTTTATTTTACCATTTATTTCCGCGCAGTCATTTGCGAATGGTGGAGTAGGGTTAAATGCTACAAGATTAGTCTATTCTCAAGGAGAGGAAAGCATTTCTATTAGTGCAAGAAATAATACGAGTATTAACTATCTTGCTAAATTTGCTATAACCCAAGAGAACGGTGGTAAAAATGTTCCTTTCGCAATTTATCCACCTTTAGTTAAAGTTGATAGTAAAAAAAGCCAAGATATTAGAATATTTATACAGCCTCATAGCCTACCAGTAGATAGAGAAACAGTTTTTTACTTTACAGGCACTATGATCCCCTCAACTAATGGACCAGCAACAGGTGCGGGTATCAATATTGGCTATAATAATATTATAAAATTATTCTATCGTCCTAATAATTTACCTATATCAATAGAAGATGCATATAAGAAGTTAGTGATTAAATCCTCTCCATCAGGTGTAGTAGTTGAAAATAACTCTCCTTACTACATAAATCTAAATAGATTAGTGGTTGGTGGAAAAAAGGTCAGTTTAAGCCTACAGAAAAAGAATACCATGATTGCGCCATATAGTTCTTATAGCTATACAGTCGGTGGAGGTTTGAATAATAAGCAAGCTACATGGGTTGTAATTAATGATCTAGGTGGCGAGGAGAAATATGATGGCCAAATACTTTAAATACATCAAACTTGGTTGCCTAACGTTACCGTTTTTATTAGGTTTTAATAGTGTTGCAAATGCAGTTAAATTTGAAGTTAAAGGTAATATCATTAAAGGCTCTTGTAAAGTTGTCTCTCCTACATTAGATGTTACTTTTAATTTACCGATACAGACCAATACAATAAAAGAAGCTGTTACAGATAAAACGCATGTGAAGCAATTTTTATTTGGTTATGAATGTGATAGCTTTGATTTTTCTAATGGAAATGCGGGTGTACCATATCTGATGAAAATAACTTCGGGCAGTGGTACTGAAGTTAATAGCATGAATAAAATCTATCCTACTAATAATATAACAAATGCAGCGTTTGTATTATGGTCTTGTAAAGACGATGAGTCCAGTTGCAAAATAGTTGAACTTTCAAAATCAGAACATGTACCTTTTACTATAAAAGGGAATGGTAAAGCAGAAAATTTATTCGAAGTTAGTGTGGTTAAATTAGATGGTGAAAGTTCTTTAAAACCTGGAGAGTTGCTTTCCTCTATAGATATTACGTTAGAGCAACCATAATAAGGAATTATTATAATGAATTTTAAGAGAAATAATCTTATATTTGCGGTTACTTTAGGCGTGTGTATGTTATTTGGAAATGCAAATGCAAATGCAAAGGATAAAGAAGGGGTAGACATAGAATTTAATGTGACTGTACCTAAAAATACATGTGATATCCTTATTGAAGGTACTTCACAGAATGTCATTGATTTTGGTTCAATCGCTTTGGCAAGATTAAAGTCTGATTCCGCTGAGGGAAAAGTTAAATTACCTTTTTCGATTAAATTAGCGGAGTGTAAAAATAATGACTTTGCTAATAATTATATTACTTTAGATGGTAACTATGTTGTTGAAAATAATGGATTCTTAGATGATCCTGGTGAGAGAACTTTTGCTATAAGAATCAGTGATAAAGAAACAGCTACGCAAGCTGATGATGTCTTTTTTGATAAAAATAAAAACAAAATTTGGACCAATATTCAAGAAAATGTCATGGAAAAACAGTTTTATGCCTATTTAATGTGCAAGAATGGGGTTAAAGACTGTGCATCTGACGCAAACATTGGTCAATTCAAGTCAACGTTCACGTTAACTTATATGGTTGACTAACTAAATTGGTTTTTCTAATGTTTAAAAAAATACTGTTCTTGATAGCATTACTGATGACATCCAGCGTATTCGCGAATGGAATATCTCTAAATAAAAGTAGAATTATTTTTTCACATAAGGATGTGAGTCAAGATATTCAACTTATAAATGACTCGAATTATCCACTCATTGTTCAAACAACAATGTTGGGTGAGGATAAAAAATCTCAGAATAATAATTTTATTGTTTTACCTCCTTTATTTAGAGTCGAAGCTAATAGTGGATACTCAGTAAGAATTAGACCCAATGACTACTCTAATCTACCTAAAGATAGAGAGTCGCTCTTTTACTTTAAGGCAAGAGCTATACCGCCAACATCAAAAAATAATGAACAAGAAAATAAGCTGAGTGTTGTATTTGTAACGGCGATTGTTATCAAGGCTTTTTATCGGCCGGAAGGTATATCCGCCCCTAAAACCTCGGATTATGAAAAAATTACTATCAATAAAAATAATGGTAAATGGGTTATTGATAATCCTACTCCATTTAATATGACTATTGTCGATTTTACTTACAATGGTAATGAGTTAAAAGAAACAATACTAATTCCACCCTTCAATAAATATGTTTTAGATAAAATAAAATTTAATGGCGAGAAAATGAGCGGTGGATGGCGTTTTATGAACGATTATGGTTCTGCTACTGATGTATATCACTATAAATACGGATCTGTTGATAATTAATAAATTTTAAAGGTGCTTTAGCTTTATATATCTAAGAGTTTCTAAATTATTAACGATTAACTTTGGGAATATAAAGGCAAATAAAGGTCAGTGAAATGGAAATGAAATTATTCAAAATAAGTATGTTATCGTCACTAATTTTTTTGTCTCTATATTCCTATGGTGACGATTATTTTGATCCAACAATGTTAGAAAGTCAGTTGGGGGTTGACGCATCTCAGATTGACTTATCTAAATTTACTGCAACAAATAGTGTGCCTCCTGGTGAGTATTTGATCACTGTTGAAGTAAACCGTAATATTCTGGGTAGTAAAAAAGTTAATTTTAAATTAAACCCTCAAGGTGAGGTTGTTCCCGAGTTTACTCCAAAACTTTTGGAGGACTGGGGCGTGGCTACTAAAACTTTACCGAGTTTCAATGGCGTTAATCCGGATACCTCTATTTTAGACCTTTCTAAATATATTCCAGATGCTACGGTGACACCTAACATCCAAAACCTAAGATTAACGTTAACTATTCCTCAAATAGCTATGGATAACAAGGTACAAGGTTATATCGATCCTAGCTTATTAGATGATGGTGTTCCTGCATTATTTTTTAATTATTTTGTCAGTGGTAACAAAAGCAGAAATGACGCAAATGAAATAATTAAAAATGAAAATATGTTTGCGAACATCCGTGCAGGGTTAAATGCAGGACCTTGGAGGTTAAGATCAAATTTAGCATATAGTAAGTCTAAGGGAGAAAAAGACCAAACGAGTTTCTCTAACACTTATGTTATGCGTGCACTACATTCTATCAAATCCACTTTTTCTGTCGGGGAAATCAGCTCAGGAAGTGATGTTTTTGATGCCGTTCCATTGAAAGGGATGAAAATTGCATCTGATGAGCAAATGTTACCTAGTAGTATGAGAGGTTTTGCACCTGAAGTTAGAGGTATCGCGCAGTCAAATGCAATGGTCACTATCCGCCAGAATGGTTATATTGTTTATCAAACTTATGTTTCCCCTGGTCCGTTTGTCATCAAAGATATTTACGCTACAGGAAACGCGGGTGACTTAGATGTCACCATTAAAGAGGAGAATGGTACTGAGAAAACATCAACAGTTGCCTTCTCATCTTTACCTGTGATGCTTCGTCCTGATGGTTATAAATATGAGGCCGTTGTAGGTCGTTATGATGGTGGATATACCAAAACCTCTAGAGAATCTGATTTCTTTTTAGGGTCATTTATTTACGGATTACCTACAAATAGCACACTATACGGTGGGCTATTGATGGCTAAAGACTATTTTTCTGCTGCGGCAGGTCTTGGAATATCTTTGGGAACATTTGGGGCGTTATCTGCAGATATCACCCATGCGACAGCAAATATGGATGGTAATCTTGGTGATCGTTCAGGGCAGTCATTCAGAATAAGATATTCAAAAAGTATGGCATCGACAGGGACATCTGTTGACTTGACAGCTTTACGTTATTCAACTCGTTCGTATTTTAGTTTTGCTGATTTTAATAACTATGACCATAAGCTAAAAGATAATGTGGCACCGTGGTTAAATCAACGTCAACGTAGTAGCTTCACGACGGCACTAAGACAGTCGTTAGGGGAGTACGGAAGTGTTTATATCTCCGGTAGTATTTATGACTATTGGGAAATAGATAGGAAAGTGAAACAATTATCCATAGGATATAATGGTTCATTTAAAAAAGTTAACTACTCAGTAAACTACAGCATTGACCGTATTAAAGATAAAGAAAGTTGGCCTGAGAACAGACAAATATCTATCAACGTAGATATTCCATTTAGTATATTCTCTAATAATGAATTAATAGAGAATATGTATAGTACATATTCTTACAGTCAAGATAATGATGGTTATATTAACCAACAGGTAGGGATCAGTGGTACTTCCAGAGATGGTAGTTTCTCTTATGGAATTTCTCAAGCATATGGAAATAAAGGAGTTGGTGGAAGCGGTACGCTAAGCTCTAGTTACTCTGCGCCTAATTTTGGCATATCTGCGGGTTATAATTACTCAAAAAATAACCAGTCTGTGAATGGTAGCTTGTCCGGTGGAATGTTATTACACGAAGGCGGAGTGCTGTTTAGCCGTACAATTGGTGATAGTGGTATTATTATTGAGGCTCCAGAAGCAAAAGGAACAAAAACGAATAACCAAAATACCGTTGTTAACGGGCAAGGTTATGCGTTATATCCATATGCAACACCTTATAGCTCTAATATTGTGACCCTAGATGTGAATACTTTACCTGATGATGTCATGCTGAAGGAGACAACCAAGACTATTTATCCATCGGCAGGGGCTTTTGTTAAGGCTAAATTCGATACAAAAGTGGGTTATCAGGTGCTCTTTAATATACGTATGGCAAATGGAAGTGCAGTACCTTTTGGAGCCATCGCTACATTAGTAGAAAGTAACGTGGTAGAAGAAAATACAGGTATTGTAGGTGATAATAATAAGCTATTTATGAGTGGATTACCTAATTCAGGTACATTAAATATTAGCTGGGGAAGTGGTCAAGAACAACATTGTGTATTGAAATTCACCGGCCTAGATAAAGTTATCACAACAAGTACGCAGCCTGTTCGTACTCTTGCTGCAGAATGCCGCTAGCTTGTTATTAATACACTAAAAAGCAAATCATTTATTTTATTGATAGCGTTCAAAATGAACATGAGATGAATTAGCGCATTATAAATGATTGACTGTATATTTGTTAAGGTAGGTTCAGTTATGAGTAAAAGTATTTCTAAATGTTTGAAAGCGATTTCTTTATCAGCTATGTCGATAGGGATGCTTTTTTCTAATGCGCATGCTGAAGGTCCAATGCAGGCAGGTCAAATGATTGTACAGCTCTATGGTATGATTGACCTAGATGATGAGGTTCCTGAGGGGACACCTCATCTGCTTGATGCAAGGATGATGGGGGCGACATCGATTACGATGGGGCCTCCAGAGTATGGTATTTATACTCAACGTCCTGAATATTACCCGAACACCACTTCAACGCTTAACAATAGAGAATGGGATGATGAGTTCGCAATAGTCGGTATCTCTGACTATTCAGGTCGTTGCAGAGCAGAGACCTTTAATGCATCAGAACATACGGTATTAGGTCAGGGTAAAAAATTTGCTTTTAAAATGAAACACACAGACGCTTCTGGTTTATTCGCGTGGGTTGTTCCTAGCTTTAAAGTTGATATCAATTTAAACTTACCTAACGGCACTCAAGGGTTAAAGACATCATATTCGGGTGTTCTTGGTGAACCGATAGCAAATCTTAAGTCTATTGATCCAAAAAAAACCCAAGGTTTAAATTTATGTTATATTCCACCAGGTAAAATAACTATAGGCTATGGTGGAACCAAACATGTTCAGTTTTCTATTGCTAAGCCTTTAGAAGTCTATTTAAATGGAAAAGCGGTTCCTGGTGACTTTATAATGGATAATAGTGCCTTTAGACTTGTAAGCTTAGGAGGACATAAAGGTTTTAGAGCTGATGGGGAGATAAAGGTTCGCTTTATTACCAATGTTAAAATAGCCCGAGTTTGTCGTATAAGTGCAGCAAGTGGTACTGTATTCCACGAAACTTTTGGCCGTGCTGATTCAATCCCACTAGAATCGCGGTTAACATTTAACTGTAGCGGGCAAGGGAATCCGTTATATATGTCTGCAATTCCGAGAATGGGTGAAGCCAAAGGTGACAATTTAACGAAGCTGGAATTAGAACAAATTGATTCAGGTGAGAAGAGTACAGTAAAACCTTGGGTTATAGGGGCACCATATTTTGATGGTGGTAATATCCCTGCGCTGAGTTGCGACGCAACGAATCAATCAAATTTAATTAAGTTTGATAATTCAGATATTCCACTAAACAAAAATGCGCAAGCTGAAAATGATAACTTAAACATACGTTGGTTAATGTGTAAGAATCGTGATGTAAAACCTGGTAAGTATAAAGGAAGAGTTGAATTGCTAGTGTATACTAAGGTTTGATCAATATTAAGCATTAATAGTTTAAGAGAGTAATATGAGACAGCTAGGCAAGATAATATTTATTTTAGGTGCTCTATTCTTTTTGTCGATGACATCTGCATATAGTAACATTCCGGATAGTATTAGCTTTCAGTTAATACGGAGTACTTATGTTGAAGGTAATAAAAGTATCTCTATTTCTTTACGGAATAAAGAGAGTCTCCCTTATCTGATCCAAGGCTCTATGGAAGCATTAGATACTAATACGGGCATTACTTTATTGAATAGTAATACTGAAGAAATCCCTTTCATTATTACGCCACCATTACACAAATTAGAGGGTAAAACTCGCTATTATTGGCGAGTTATCTTTGCTGGTGATGTGTCAAAAATGCCCAAAGACAGAGAGTCTGTATATATCGCTAAATTTAGAGCAATACCAACCTCTGAAGTACCAAAGGAGGGTGATAATGTCGAGCATAATTCTGAGTTATCAGTAGTACGCGTGATGAATTTTAAAGTATATTACCGACCAAAACAGCTTGAATATTATAGAATTAAAGAAGAGTTGGATAAATTACAATTTAGGGTGGAGAATAATGAACTTATTGTTACAAATAATTCACCTATATATATGACTTTCGAAGATATTTCAGTGAATTCTATTGAGATTGATAGAAATGAAACATTTAAACCATTGATTCCTAAAGGAGAGCAAAGGTTTAAACTGAAAAATAAATCTGTTCCTAGTGGCGCGAAAGTAACTTGGAGAGTGCTGGACGAGTTTTCTATGCCTTTAGAACAGCGTACAACAACGTTATAAACGACTCATCTTAGTTATTTCCGGTCTAAAACTCAGAAAGAGTAATATTTGGTAATTAGTTTACACGGTTTTCGAATGAAAAAAATATTCTATATACATAAAATACTAGCGCTTTTTCTGAGTTTTTTTATTTTATTATTCCCATTTTCTTTTGCAATGTCTCAACAAAATAATAATTTTAGGTTGTTAATTCATGGAGGAGCTGGTGATATAACAGAAAAATCACTTATACCTCAATTACAGAAAGAACATGAATTAAAGTTGAAAGAAGCTTTGCAAGCAGGGTATGAAATTTTATCAAAAGGTGGAGACAGTATTGAGGCTGTACAGGCCGCTGTGATCATCATGGAGGATTCTCCATTATATAACGCGGGTAAAGGCGCATCTTTAACTACGGATAATAAAGTAGAACTGGATGCTTCCATTATGGATGGACGTGACCATACCGCGGGGGCCGTCGTTGGGGTTTCTAACATTAAAAATCCAATTATAGCGGCTTATAAAGTTATGACCAAAAGCCCTTATGTTATGATGGGTGGTACCGGTGCAGAACAATTTGCAAAAGCTGAGGGGTTGGAACTCGTTGATCCTTCTTATTTTATTATTGAATCTAGACTTGAACAGCTAAAAAAAGTCAAAGAAATTAGCCATAAAATTGATCAAGAAAAAGGGCTAAATGCTGCCTTATTTGAAGATCCTCTGCTTTATGATTATAAATATGGCACGGTAGGTGCAGTAGCTGTAGATAGCCGTGGAAATGTTGCTGCGGCAACCTCTACAGGTGGCAGCACCAATAAGCATTACGGTCGTATTGGGGATTCGCCTATTATTGGGGCAGGAACATATGCTGATAATAATACAGTTGCAATTTCTACCACGGGGTTAGGTGAAGTTTTTATTCGTGGAGTGGCCGCTTATGATGTTGTGGCACAAATAAAATACAGTAATACACCGTTAGCAGAAGCGGTGATGAATACTTTAAACTCTGTGAAAAATATGGGTGGTACGGGTGGTATTATTGCGATAGATAGCAAAGGTAATTTTGTTATGCAATTCAATACGAAGGGAATGTTTCGTGGAACGATCGGTCAGGATGGCATTCCACAAGTAGCCATATTTGGGCCTTAGTTATTAACCCTTTTGAGTGTTTTTCTGAAATTTTCACGGCTGAGCCTACTTTTTCTAAGTAGGCTTTTTCTATTTATCAGCATGGCAAGTAAATGATGAGTAGGCTTCATCTTTGATAATGTAAATATTATCATCCATTTTAGTTAAATTAATATAATAGTGTATTTTTTCTTCTTCAAGCTGAATAAAGTTTGCAAACAGCTTTTGAGGAACGTTATCCGAACTTGTGATCGATAACGATTTAAACCGTATCGAATAATGGTTATTTTTATCAATCGCGTGGTAGCTAAAATAGAGCGCTCTATCAAGGCGATAAAAAATATTATTCTCCTTGATATAACCATACATATTCATTCTTCCGGTGTTATCATCTGCGACGAGTACACTGGTTTTTGACTTCAGCATAATCCCATCATCGGTACCGTTATCTTTTATCCATAAAATATCAGAGTTACAAATATTCACATCATTATCTTTATTATAGATAAATGTTGTTGTTGCCACAGCCGAAATAAAAACAAATAAAAACAATAAAATATATTTTTTCATTTAAATTCTCTGATCATTGATTGATACACAGTCATATTGAGCCTTTTTTTCCTTACAAATACTAAGGGATATATTTTTATCAATAGACTGAATACTATTCGGCTCTGAAAGTAAGATAACACGCTTAGGCTCTTGACAATTTACATTATATTTATCAAGTTTTTTATTCACAAAATCGATGCTATCTTTTGTTGAGCTTTCAATGAGATTAATAGGTATTTGTATCAAACATTTGTCTCGCTCACTGACTGTCATGTAGCTATTTACTTCCATGCTTGCATTAGAATTAGTGGTGTAATAGAAAACAAAAATGAACAAAAATAATGACATTGCAATCAAAGCGAACAAAATAGGGTTATTTTTAAATTTACCCTTATTCTGTATTTTGAGCAGTTGTGGCTCTTCTTGTACGGTTGATGATAATTCTGATATCGAATTATCTTGTCGTGGTTGATGAAGATGCTCTTCTATAATTGATTTCTGATCAACAAATTGAGTTGTTGCTTCCTCAGCATTTTTTTCACTATATTGTGAAGAATACGTAACGGAATGTTCATAGTCATCTAAACCTAAAGTAACATCACTGCTATTTAGTACGACTATCTCTTCTTCTGGCAAATATGGCGTATCGTTTTCATCAGTGATGGTTTCTAAGGCGTCACAATCAAAACGAAACCCTTTTTTAGGAACGGTAACAATAGATTTTGGGTCGATACCGATCAACTCAAATTTCTTTCTTATTTCACTAATATAAGTATTTAAGTTATTGTTTGAACCTACTAAGCCATACTCTTCCCAAACTTTTATCAGTAGCTCTTCTCTTGTAGCAATTTTGGATTTTTGGTTAAGTATGATGATTTCATTCAATAGTCGTGACGCAGGCTTTGATAACTCAACGAACTTATCAACTTCATTCTTTATAAAAATGAAGTTCTTACCTGTCTCAAAAATAAATTTATTATTTATGAGATAGTCTTTGCTATTTTTCATGAACACGGTTGCTCTCTCTAATTTCTAATCCTAAGACGGCGAAATCATGATAAAAACTGAATAATTTTCTAAAATCTAAAAGTATTAGTAAAAGTATATTTTTATGAATATTTATAATTCCTATAGTCTAAATACGGAATCAATTAACTTCAAGTATTGCGCTATGAGACTTTGATGAGTTTAGACTTAAATATATAGATATAGCTGATAAAACAGAGTTGTGTAATGTATAATTATGTAAAGTTAGAATTATATATCTGTATATAGCATTAAATATGTGTAAAAAACCATATATCACTAAAATATAGGTTTGGCTATGATAATGGGCTTAAGAGATTAAATATTATTAAGACGAATCCTAAGTACAAGCACCTATATTATTAAATTTTATTTGAAAATAGTGATTTAATATAAGTCTTATTATCTATTTAATTATTAGGTAAGAGATGAACCTCTTACCTAAATTAATTGATGGTTAATAGTTATATTCAAATCCCAACCAGTAATTACGACCCTCTTCAATATATCCAGAGGTATATTGATATGACTTATCAAATAAATTATTCACTGACGAATTTATAGAAATTCCATGACCTAGATCATAATTAAAGCGAATGTCCGTTTTTGCAAAACCCCTAACTTTCTCATTACTATCAATATAATTAAATGCCCAACTTCTTGCTTCTTCTGTTACTGTAATGCTAAATGGTTCATTAGGCATAAACTTAATCCAAACGAACGCTTTATGTGTTGGTAATTCTGCAACATGTTTTACGCTATCGTGTTTTGGGTCAGCATGAATATAACTATAACTTAAACCCGCAGCCATCCAGTCAGTAATTTGGCCATGACTGCCTAAATCAATCCCAGCATAATTAACCTTACCGCTATTACGGTTTTGATAAACGTCGCTGCCCGCGGCGGGGTCATAATGTATGTAGTGTGCCATGATGGCATCAGAGACATGATTATAATAAGCGCTAGCATTGTAGGACCAATCGGCGGTGATGTAGCCTTTATAAGTGAGATCAAATGTTAAAGCACGCTCTGCATCAAGATGCGGGTTGATGATAAAACTATCATTGTTTTTCATCTTATTTTTAGTGTAGCGCTCTTTTTGGGTTGGGAAACGGCTTCTATCTGACACTGAAAATTGTACCGTATCATTGTTTGCTCGATGATAACGGGCCATAAATTCCCAATTGAAGGCACGTTGGCGGTTATCTTCATAGTTTTCAATCCCAGTAACGACATTTTGTTTATTGTATAAATAACGTTTCCCATCATCACTATTGCGCCAGTCGTAGCCAAGCCCACCAATGATATCAAGCTGATCGGTTGCAACCCATTGGTATTCAGTGGCGATTGACCAAGTTTGATCTTTATAACGATCATAAGGAACGACTTTATTACTACGTGCGCGGTGGATATCTTCTTTCCAGTGGGCAGCGAACGACAGCATGTCTATTTCACGAAGGGTAAAATCGATACGCATGTCGGCACCATTACTGTAATCGTCATAGTGGCTGTAATTGTATTTGCCTGCTCGATAATCCTGAACTGATTTGTATTGATGGAGCGTATTTTTGAATTTGTCGTGATAGAGCCGACTTTGCAGCGCAATATCATTGGTAACTTGGGTCGTACCATTAAAGTAAACACTCTCTTTGTTATACTCTGGCCACTGCCAAATTTGCTGTTTTTTATTATCAGCACTGGGGGCGCTATTTTTATCGCCATCTTGTTTTAAATAAGTGACCACATACTCATCAGCGTCGCGTGGCGTCCAGCCCATCTTTAACATTAAACGCTTATCGTCTGTGGCTGAATTAGTTCGACGACCGTGACTACCGGCTAATGGGTTATTATCAGCCGAATCAGGCAACCCCATAAAACGCTGTTTGTATTGACTACCACTGAGCTGAATAAAGCCAAGATCGTTACGACCGCCTAAACGAGCGCTGATATTGCGCGCATTATCAGCGCCGCGAGCAAAGCCTTGATTTAGATTGATATTGGCCTCTAAAGGTTTTTTAGGTGTGGCGGTCGTTAAGTTTATGGCGCCACCCATCAAGTTGGGGCCTTGTAACAATGACGTATAGCCTGTCGACAACTCAACACTAGCGAGTTCGCTGGTCATAAAACGCCCAAGATCTAATGTTCCATCATAAGGAACATAAGTTGGGATACCATCAAAAAACACAGGTACTTGGCGACTATCAAAACCACGGACATTCACTTGAGTTTCATTACGATTACCTGATTTTTGGATCACTACACCAGGCATTGTACTAAGCGCTTGAGCAACATTTGTTTTATTCAGCTGCTTCATTTGCGCTTGAGTCATGATGTTTTCATCGGCTGCAAGTGGTGTACTCCAAACACTCATCACATCACGATTAGCTAATTTTTCAAAGGTGGCTGCAAAGCTGTGTGTAGTAAATAGTGCCATCCCAACTAAATAAGTGATCTGTTTTATTTTCATCATAAAATTCCAATTTGCCTAAACCGATATGTTGTTTTTTATATAACGATGTGCGTCGTTTATTGAGAAAACGAACCCTTTGCAACATAGGGTGCGTTTAAATTAGGTCTATCCTGTGAAAATGTTTACTTTGATATCTCTGGGGGGAGCGTAATAAGGAGCCGATGTGACAAACAATGTAATGCCTGTTTGCGCATACGCCTCTATTGTTTGTAAGTTGATCCCTCCAGCCGCAGATAGCCGACATAAACGATTTTGTGTTTGTATTTGTTGATGCAATTGGCGGATTTGTGCTGGGCTGAATTTATCTAATTGAACAATATCGGCGCCAGCCTCAATGGCGAGTGTCGCTTGTTGTCTATTATCTGCCTCAACAATAATCTGTTTTTCAGGGGCGGCTTCCCTAAGTGTATGAATATGCGAGTGCCAATCATCGGGGTCGGCAAGACAACGACGATGGTTGGTGAACAATAGAATGCTTTCCGCACTCCCTGCTCGGTGAATAATAGCGCCGCCAGCAATAATAGCGGTCAATGCAAGTAACTTTGTTCCCGGCACCGTTTTTCTTGTACAGGCAAGTTGGGCATCAGGTTGATAACGCTTTAAGAGACTGACCATTTGGTGGGTGTAGTGACTAACACCGCAGCACCATTCAAGGACGTTTTGTACGGCTTTCCATGCTTGATGAAGGGCTTCTACTGTTCCAGAGGCTTTTATTAAGCAGCTATTTTCTGGAACCACGTCGCCATCACGATAATTAGCTTGAAAATCAATACCGAGTTTATTTAGCATGCGTGAGGCAACATCAATACCACTGATACACCCACCCTGTTTCGAAACCAATGTCATTGTGCCTGCTTGAGTATGCAGGCCTAAAGAGCGTGTTGTTAAATCGCCATATTGAATATCATCAAGAAGTAGCTGGTCGATAAAACTATCGGGTAAATAAATCATAATGTTAGACTCATTTCATCAACAACATCCCATGACACCATGGCCCAGTTGCGCGCAGGATAGGGAATGCGCTTTCCTGACGCGAGTTGCAGGTCGTAATATTGGTGTAATTTTGCAATCTCTTCATCAGAGAGATTTTTGAGTGACCAATTGACGCTTTCGACAAAATCTTCAACCTGTTCAAATCCGCCTTTATCTGGGCTGTTAATAAAATCGACTCGCGCATTTATTCCCATTTGATGCAAAATATTCACCGCATAGATGTAAGTCGGTAAGCGAACGACTTCCCGACCAATAAATTGGATGATATTTTCATCAATAAAGGTTGGGTTTACAGTATGCGTGGTGTAAACACGTAAGTTTGCTTGGCGATTGAGCTTCAATAAGGCTGTTTTAAGGTCATCGACTAAAGTGGACCGTGAAGCGACGGCGATATCGACTTTAGGCAATTGCGCCCAGTTATCTTCCCATGCTAATTGTTCAAATTGAACATTATTGATATCCATTGCTTTCGCACGCTCTTGGGCAGCATCAAGCATACCTTGGCTGTAATCAATACCAATGACGGTGGTGAAATGCTTTGCCAGTGCCAAACAGACAGAGCCCGGCCCACATCCGACATCCAATAAGGTTTTTGCACCAGTAAAATCCATGAGTTCACGAAAACGAATTAAGTAGGGATCTTGTGGGTTTGCACAGGTTTGTGCCATTTTTTGCGCTTTTTTATCCCAATGCTCAGGCTCTTTGCGTGAACGCTGGGCTTGTTGCATATGTTGTTGGTACATCTGAGCAAAATCTAATTGGTCAATAAGCATAACTTTCACCTTAGCGAGTAAAATGAGCTGGAAGCTGAAAATGAGCGGCAATACTCTCTTCATCAATAGAATAGAGTCTTGCTAGGTTGGTAAGTGTTAACATACTTTCGGCAGAGCCTTGTCTTACGCCAGCATGTTTATCCAGTAAGATAACATTATCTGCAATGGCGGCAGCATGCTGTGGGTGATGAGTCGACATGAGAACAGTGATCCCATCTGCTTTTAATTGTTCAATTTGCTTCAATAAACGGATCTGGTTACCAAAGTCTAAACTCGCGGCGGGCTCATCCATAATTAACATGATTGGTTTTTGGATTAAGGCTCGGGCTATCAATACTAACTGTTTTTCTCCCCCACTGAGGGTGCTGTATAAACGCGAGGCAAGATGCTCAATCCCCAGCTTTTTTAGTTGTTCTAGCCCGAGTACGCGTTCTTTGGCGCCGGGAACAGAAAAGAGTGAGAGGTGAGGCGTCAGCCCCATCATGACCATATCTATGGCAGTAAAGGTGAACGGGGTATCATGAGCTTGAGGTACGTAAGCAATTACTTTCGCTATATCAGCCGGTTTATAAGAGGTGAGTGACTTTTCTTTTAATAAAATGTGACCTTCAAGAGCAGGAAGAAGCCCTAATAAAGTTTTCATTAGCGTTGTTTTGCCGCACCCATTCGCACCGAGAAGGCAGGTCATCGCGCCAGCTTGTAACGCGAAATTAATTTTTGTCATAATGGCTTGATGATGATAGCCAATCGCCACATTTTCCAGTCTGATTAGGTTCATTTGGCACTCCGTGTTTGTAAAAGGATTGCCAAAAAGAAAGGGGCACCGACCGCTGAAGTTAATATGCCGAGTGGAAGCTCAATGGAAGCAATAGTGCGAGCGAGTGTATCGGTAATGAGTAACATAATGGCTCCAATAGCCATTGAGGCAGGGAGTTGATAGCGGAAGTTAGCGCCCACTATCATTCGGGTGATATGCGGAACGATTAAGCCAATCCAACCGATGATCCCTGCAATGGATACCGCACTGGCGGTAATCAATGTTGCTGAAATAATAAATATTGTTCGCATTAAGCTGACATTGATCCCCAAACTTTTCGCTTCTTCATCAGAGAGACTCAGTAAATTCATGCGCCAGCGCAACAGTAACAGTGGCATAATGCCAACCAACATAATGGGCAACACAGACAGTAGGTCGCTTTGGGTGATGGATGAAAGCCCGCCTAATAGCCAGAAGGTGATAGAAGGCAATTGGGTATAAGGGTCTGCAAGAATTTTTATTAAAGAGATGGCTGCACCACATAAGGCGCTGATCGCAACACCAACTAAGACGAGAGATAAAATGGGGTCATGCTGGCGCGCCATTCGGGCAATTAGGCACACTAAAGATACTGCCAATAGCCCACCAACAAAGGCGGCTAGTTGAATGTAGAGCAGCGATTGACCTAAAAATATACCAATAACAGCACCTACCCCAGCCCCCGCTGAAACCCCAAGTATATCGGGTGATACTAATGGATTTCGAAACATTCCCTGATAAGCCGCTCCTGCAATCGCCAGTCCTCCTCCAATCACCATCGCGGCGAGTGTGCGAGGAAAACGTATTTGCCAAAAAACAGTGGCATTGCGTGGGTCATCGGCGAGAGTTTGTGAGGTAAATTCAGACACAACTAAATCAATGAGCTGATTAAGCGTAAGTGAATACTTACCACTAATTAATGCAATGATCAGGGCGCCGATAAAAACGATAACAAGAAGTAACGGTTTGATTGTGCGGCTCATGATAATTCCATCAATCTATCAATTTGCGTATCAGTCACCGATGAGTGATAAAACAGATGGAAAAATTGTTTGATGTCATCGCGTATGGTGGATTCGATTTGTTGATCAAAATGGCTTTGTAACCGGCGCATGCCTAAGAGGCGGTTAATTCCTGGGGGGCCATCAAGCCAACCAAATGGCATTCCTCCAAAGGTCAGTAATTGGTTAGTGGCAACCGCAGTTAACCCTTTCCATAACGCGGATTGGCGAATAAATTCCTCGGCTTCTTGATATTGAGTAATAATAATATCGGGGTTCCAATCATACAGTTGTTCCATTGAAACCTCTGTTAGCCCCCTAAAATTAGGAATATCGGCGACATTACGGAAACCTAATATTTCTATGGCTTCAGTATGAATAGAGCCTCGGGTGCCTGTTTGTAAACCTTTGGCGCCTCTAGCTAGGTAGAAACTGGGGGCATTCGCATGGTGTTGTATGGCGAATTGTTTCGCGTCTTGCAAATAGTGTTTGGCAAATGTGCTGAGCGTTTGAGCTTGCTGCGGTACATTTAAGGTCTCACCGAGTTGAAGTAATTGCTGTGGTGAATCTTGTAGCCCTCCGGCTATCAGTAAATAAGCAATGCCTGTTTGTTTGGCAAGTTTCGCCGCCTGAGAGCGATAAGTGTCATCAATATTTCCAGTATCAATTATTAACTGTGGGTTATAATCGAGCAGCTTTTCCAAAGATAGCGTACTTCCTCGACCTGCTAGGCGACCATAAATAGGCAAATCTCGCCATTGTTGAGCAAATAGTTCGTCATGCCCTTTTTGCAAATGAATGGATGAGAATCCAACCATTTTTTCAGGGGCTAAAGCAAATAGCAGTAAATCTGCAGGTGGACCAGAACTCATTACACGCTGGATTTTGTTTGGTTGTGGTAATACACCAAACAACGCTTGTTCAATGCGCCCATAAGCAGGCAAATAAGCGAGTGCCGCTAACGCCGCGCAGGATTGAATAAAGAGTCTACGATTGATTCCCATAGTGCTAAAAAGAAATTTCGTTATATTTATTGATATATAGCGTGGAAGTTAACGGAGTCATACTAAGGAGTCAATAACAAAAGAGACATTAGTCGGAAAACTCCGCTATTCTGTGATGTAAATCAGTAACAAACATTGCTATCCATACAAAGATCGCTGAACATAGTCACTCGCACTTGCGTAAGTTAGAAACACGGAATATATGAAGAAAAAAAGACCCTCACTACAGGATGTTGCCGACAGAGTCGGTGTCACGAAAATGACAGTTAGTCGCTTTTTGCGAAACCCAGAGCAGGTTTCTGAAGTGTTACGCGGTAAAATTGCTCAAGCGGTGGAAGCGTTAGGGTATATTCCCAATAAGGCCCCCGATTTGCTGTCTAATGCAACCAGCCATGCGATTGGTGTTCTGTTGCCGTCGCTGACCAACCAAGTTTTTGCTGAAGTGATCCGCGGTATTGAAACAGTGACTGACCATTATGGTTATCAAACCATGCTAGCACACTATGGTTACCTTCCTGAAAAAGAAGAGGAGCGCTTAACTTTTCTACTTTCTTACAATATTGACGGTGTGATCTTAGCAGAGCGTACCCATACTGATCGCACGCTTAGAATGTTGAAGACCGCGGGGATCCCTGTGGTTGAGATCATGGATAGCGTCTCTCCGTGTTTAGATGTTGCTGTCGGTATTGATAACTTTGAAGCCTCACGGCAGATGACAGCAGCTATGTTAGCGCGTGGCTGCCAACATGTGGTGTATCTTGGCGCTCGATATGATGAACGGACCTTTATTCGGCTACAAGGCTATGAGCAAGCGATGCGTGATGCGGGGTTGGAGCCTCGTAATGTGATGACGCAAGCAAGCTCTTCTTATTCATTAGGCGCTCAGTTACTTCATGAGTGCAAAGAAAAATACCCCGAGGCAGATGGTTTATTTTGTACCAACGACGACCTTGCCATCGGTGCTATTTTTGAGTGCCAGCGTCTTGGCATTAAAGTTCCTGAAGATTTGGCAATATCAGGTTTTCACGGTCATGATGTTGGGCAAGTCATGACGCCGAAATTAGCCAGTGTTTTAACCCCTCGGGATAGCATGGGGCGTAAGGCCGCCGAAGTACTGCTCGCGCGCATTAATGGTAAAAAGTTACCACAAACGTTATTTGATGTTGGTTTTGAGTTACTGCCCGGTGAAAGTATTTGAAATTAAAAAGTGATGCAGCATATTAGTGAGAGAGGCATCACAGATCTCTTTATTTCCCTATCAAGATAATTGCTAAAAATAGCCGCACTGCTGATAATGTTACTGGTAACTGTTACCGGTAACAATTCAGTTTCTATCATCGGTAAACAAAAAATAAGCGTACCTTTTTTATTTAACACCTGAGGAGTTTCCCATGAGTGATACCCAAGCACAAAATTATACATTTGTTTTTATGGGGGTATCGGGTAGCGGTAAATCGGCTGTCGCAAGCGGTGTCGCTCAAAAAACAAATGCGGCTTTTTTAGATGGTGATTTTCTGCATCCGAGAGCAAATATTCAAAAAATGGCTTTGGGCCACGCACTGAATGATGAAGATCGCCAACCTTGGCTTGCAGCATTAAATGATGCCATTTTTGCAATGCAGCGAACCAACCCTATTTCTTTGGTTGTATGCTCTGCATTGAAAAAAAGTTATCGCGATAAGTTAAGAGAAGGTAATAAGAATCTCTATTTTATCTACCTGAAAGGGGATGCTGAGCTCATTGAAAATCGCCTCAAAGCACGTAAAGGGCACTTCTTTAAGCCTGAAATGTTGGTATCACAATTTCAGGCACTGCAAGAGCCTACATCAGAAGAACAGGATGTTCATGTTGTCGATATTCGCCCATCACTTGATGAAGTGATTGAAAATACACGTACGGCTATTCATCAAATTGTTTCTGGAGGCAATTCATGAACACCCCAGTTGAAGCATTAAGCACACTGACACTCGTTCTGACTGCGGTCGGCTCTGTGGTTTTATTACTGTTTCTTGTCATGTACGCCCGTTTACATGCTTTTGTTGCATTGATGATTGTCTCTATCGGCGCTGGATTATTTTCAGGTATGCCAGTGCAAGACATCACAGAAACGATGCAAAAAGGGATGGCAGGAACACTCGGTTTCTTGGCTATCGTTGTCGCACTTGGCGCCATGTTTGGGAAAATTTTACATGAAACAGGCGCGCTCGATCAGGTTGCGACAAAACTACTCCAATTATTTGGGGAGAAAAGAGCGCATTATGCTGTAGGGATCGCCGGTTTAATCTGTGCATTACCACTATTTTTTGATGTTGCGATCGTGCTGTTGATTGGGGTGGTATTCGCTGTAGCAAACCGCACAGGTCATAATGTTGTTCGCATGGCTATTCCGTTGTTTGCTGGGGTAGCAGCTGCGGCTGCGTTCTTACTCCCAGGGCCTACACCAATGTTGGTCGCTTCACAAATGGGCGCCGACTATGGCTGGATGATCTTAATTGGTCTGTGTGCGGCAATACCCGGTATGTTATTGGCAGGTCCACTCTTTGGCAGTTTTATTAGTAAACATGTCAGTATTGATATCCCAGCGGATTACCAAGCACCAACGATGGATCACGGCAAAATGCCAAGTTTCGGGTTTAGCCTATCTTTAGTCTTGTTCCCATTGGTATTAGTAGGCCTGAAAACTATCGGAACACACTTGGTTGAAAAAGGCTCTACGCTTGAGCATTGGCTTGAGTTTATTGGTCATCCATTTACGGCTTTATTATTAGCGTGTCTGCTAGCTGTTTACGGTTTAGGTTTCCGCTATGGCATGAATAAAGAAAAAGTCATGGAGGTTTGCTCTGCGGCAATCCAACCTGCGGGGATCATTTTATTGGTAACGGGTGCTGGTGGTGTCTTTAAGCAAGTACTTGTTGATTCCGGTGTTGGCCCCGCATTAGGTGATTCATTAATCGGTGCAGGCTTGCCTATTGCCGTTGCGTGTTTTGTCCTTGCTGGCGCTGTCCGTGTGATCCAAGGCTCGGCAACGGTAGCCTGTTTAACAACGGTTGGGTTAGTCTTGCCTGTAGTTGGTGAGTTAGGTTATTCAGGGGCACAATTGGCGGCATTAGCGACTTGTATTTCTGGTGGATCACTCATTTTAAGCCATGTGAATGACTCCGGTTTCTGGTTGTTTGGTAAGTTTACGGGGGCAACGGAAGCTCAGACATTGAAAACGTGGACCATTATGGAAACTATCCTCGGTACTACAGGGGCAATAGTCGGTATGATCTTCTTCGCTTTCTTGTAATTTAACGACTCCCCGAAAGCCAATCGCGTTCGGGGAGGAGTGAGCAAAATAGGGCAATTCCAAAGAGATTCATTAAGCGAATTTTGTATGACCACTCGATAGGAGATCCGTACCATACGAGCATTGTTGTTTATAGGGGCGATGGTAATAAGAGTGGCAGATAATGCGATGAATGTATTTGCTGCTAAAAAGAATGGCGAGAGCGTATCTCGCCATTTGCTTTTTAGATTAGTTTAATAACTGGCTAAGCTGTTGATAAAAGCCTTGCGCACTTCTTTTATAGCCTTCGGCAGATAAGTGAACATTATCAGGTCGTGCGAGATCCTGTGCGGCCCATGAACGAATCGAGCAAGGCCCACCCATAAAATCCTGCCAATCCCAGAATAGAGTATTTTCTTGTGCTGCTATCGCTTTTTGGATCTTGATAACATTCTTTAAATGCACAGGCATTTTGGCATCGCAGCTTGTGGCATCGTTAAATTTAATTGAGTCATTAGGGCCGACTAAAACGATGACACTTTTTGGCATATATTGGCGGATTTGACGAATTTTCTCACGCAAGCTTTGCTGGTACGCAATTAAATCTAACTTGTCGTTGAATGCTTCGTTAGTGCCATAAGCTAAGATCACCATATCGGGTGACATCTGTGCCAATGTTTCAACCCATTGTGGCTGCCATTTATCAATCATATTGATTGTCGCGCCATTAATGCCGATCGCCGATAACATAACGCCCGGACGATTTGAGCGCAACAGCCACCCTCCTAGCTTGAGGTTATTGTCATTACTTACAGTAACTTCAGCCGGTAACTGAGTATTCACAGGAGAAGAGAAGCGCCAATAATTGCCTGTTGCGGGTAATGCAACGGGTGATGAAGCCGCAGGGGAGACACTCATCTGACTGCCCGCTGTGTTTTGGTAAAGAGCTTGCAGTTGATAAACCCCATTTGCCGCTTGCAATGGCATCAGTTGTACAGTGCTCGCCGATGTCATTGGTAACGCGATAAGCCCACCAAGAGGGTAATCGAAACGCTCATCCTTACGGCTACTAAACAGTTCCCATTGCTGTTTATCGCTTCTACGGTTAATTGTCGCAGTGCGCTGCCCCGGAATGGAAATCGCAGGTACAAAACCTGGCCCCGCATCACCATAGCGTTGTTGGAACAATGTTCTTAAATTACCGCTAAAGAAATCGGCAGCAGTATGAGAATCCCCAATTTGAACAATATGGACCTGTTGATGACCTTGCTTTAGTTTGCTCGCAAAGTGGCTGAGGTTTGGCTCAGCGTTATTGATGAGCTGCCCACGTACATTCACATTTGTGAGTGTACCACCTCGTGTTGAACCTTGACTCGTCCGCTCGGCATCTTGTTGACAGGACAACAAGCTTAGCGACAGCAAAGCGATGACGCTAGCTGCCGCTAACTTGGATTTGGCTTGACGCAGTTTGTTCTGCTTCATGAGGTATCTCTTTTTCCTCTTCAAAATGAATTAATGAAAATACTTTTTCAGCTATCGCTTGTTGCCCTTTGGGGCTGAAATGGATCCCATCACCACTTCTGAGCTTAATTTTGCTGCTATCGTCGCCGAAATAATCGGAGTAAGTGAGGTCTTTGTATTTAAAGACATCATTCACGGAAAAATAAATTTCACCACTGTTTTCGACTTCGGATTGATAGAGACTCCTTAGGAACCTCATACCTTCTGATAGAGTAGATTTGCGCATATTGGGAGGGCCAACCCAGATAACATCGACATTATGTTGGCGCGCAGTCGTTAATATATCATTAATGCGAGAACGATACACCTGCTCCCATATTTCGCTTTTAAACTTCACATATTTATAGCCCGTATCTGGTGGCATATCCCATGGGTCATTAGGGCCAAGGAAAACCACCAGCACTTTAATTTTAGGGTTATCATTCAACGCCTTAGAAATGGTTTGCGGCCAATTAAAAAAGCGTGGATAAGCAAGCCCCGTGCTTTGCTTACTCAGGTTAATGCTATCGATATTATAGTGTTTCAATAGCATATTCTTCACATGTGGTGCGACACCTTGCATCATCGAATCACCCGCAAACAGAACCTGATCACCTTTCTCTAATTTCGCCACCGTTTTAGGCTCAATAGGCCCGGTATGAGCGACTTTTACTGGACCGAGTTTGTTGCCCTTTAATGTCGCCCGCGCTTGTTGGCGTTTGAGTAATTCAGGGAAGGTGACAGAGAGAGATTCTGCCGGATAGAGATAGCCATTAATAAAATGTAGCCCAACTTGATAGCCTTCAGGAAAGGTGCGTTTGCTATTTTCATTTGCGATGGCAAGTGCTTCTGCGTCTTTAGTATCTTGAGCATGTTGCCCTGACACATGATAGAGGAAAGTACTACCCGCAGCGAGTGAACCCTCATTTAAATAAGCACCATAATCCCAAACAGGGTTTCCAGACAGAGACGCCCAAGGGGGATCGCGGTGATATTTTTGTTGCCAAAAACGCTCTAATGAACCTTGATTGAGCCAAATTAATAATAGCCCTACGACCAAAACAATAAAAAAGACTTGTCCGGTTTTTATTAGATTTCTTTTAAACTCAGAAGTTAGCATAAATAAATCCCGGCATTCCTGAAGGTGAAAGCATAAACATAACAGTCAAAATAAGCGCGAGTGGAATAGGGTAATAGTACCAAGCTATATTTTGGTACTTTTTCGCAATATAGTGATATGACTGTACAAAATAAGGGTACAACAGCAATAATGCCCAAAATGCGATTAATAGGCCGAGGCTGGAGCCTATTGATGCAATAAATCCAGGCGCCCCAAACTGTGAGATCATCATGAGTGCGTCATCAAAGGTTTGGCTGCGGAAGAATATCCAAGCAAAGCAGACAAAATGGAATGTCACAATGCGCGATATAAGTGTGGTCGCGGTGTGATTAAATCGATTATTGGCCCAACCTAATTTTTCCATCCATAGATTCTTAAGGTTGAGTAAGACAATCCCTAGGCCATGAATGGCTCCCCAAATAACAAAGGTCATTGCCGCACCGTGCCATAATCCAGAAATCACCATTGCCAAAAAGACATTCGTATTCATCCGACTAAAGCCTTTTCGGTTGCCTCCTAGTGGGATATAGATATAGTCACGGATAAATGTCGAGAGGCTAATGTGCCAACGCGCCCAAAATTCCTTTAAGTTGGCGGCCATATAAGGCGCATTAAAGTTAACAGGAACTCGAAAACCTAAGAGTAAGGCAATACCAGTTACTAAGTTGGTATAACCTGAGAAGTTAAAATAAATATTCCATGCATAGGCATAGGTTGCGACGAGTATTTCTCCTGCACTGAAGCCTGCTGGCGCATCAAAGACAGGGTTCACAAAGTTTTCCGATAAATAGGCACTAAATAGAAACAGTTTAACCAACGCTAATGAAATAAGTAGGATTGCTTTTCGCGCATCCAGTATTTCGCGGCTTTCTGCTTGAATTTGTGGAATAAAATTCTTTGCTCGGTTAATTGGACCAGCGACAATACTCGGAAAAAAGCTAAGGTATAGCACGACATCGAAGAAATCGGCTTTGGGGATCTCTTTGCGGCAAACTGAAAGTGTATAGCTGACGGAATGGAAAGCATAAAAAGAGAGTCCAAGCGGCGCTAATAATTCAATAATAGGTAAACCTACATTAAGCCCCAATTTATCGAAGGTTTGCTGGAGTGTTTCTTGAAAAAATGAGTAGTATTTAAATGCAGTAAAGCAACTGATTATTCCTATCGCGAGTAATGTAAATACCCATTTATTGGAAAGCCAATTTGAAACCCAATTAGTAAGAAAATAAATAAATAGGGTATAGCCGAATAAGATATAAGCAAAATCGGGATTAAAGGAATAAACAAAAAAATAACTTGCGGTTATTAGTAGCCCATTTTGAAGCTTCGCACTAGGCTGGCAGCTCCAGTAAATAAGGAAAAATACCAAAAAAGAGCCAAGAAACTCGAATGAGAAAAAATTCATATAAGACTCAGATTGTTAATTATTGTTGCATACTCGTCATACATCAAGTTAGCTGCGCTACCGACTACATTTATTCACACGTGCCACAAAATAGGGGATCTACTTAGTGTGTGTTTCTGTATCGCTTAACGGCATCTCGAATTATTTGAAGTATAAATGTGTATTCACATCATATTAATAATCGGCCTGGTTGCAATAAGAAAAAATCCACTTTATAAAAAAGTGGATTTTAGATGAGTACTTGTACCTGGTGATACAAATTAAATTCGAGTCGATGCCGTTTTTTGAGCTTGTGTAATCAGTTCTTCATTGCTCACGTACATCTCTTGCAAATAACGGTTATAAGAGGAACCTAGTTGTGAATACCCTTTCATATCATTGATAAGCTTGGTTGTATCTAGCTCATCTTTTGATAAACGTTGTTTTGCTCTAGACGATCGTAGTGACTCGTAGGCATTGTGAGTATTCATATTCTTCATATAGGCAGACACGGTCTCTTCAACAGAGTTATAGGCGGAATAGCCTTTAATTTTCCCCTGATTGACTTGGCAACCTCTGCCGCATCTCATACCAAATAAATTACCGTTTTGCTGTGCTAGCTGTGACGTTCCCCAACCTGACTCAGTGGCTGCTTGGGTCGCAACCAAATGGGTTGGCATGATATCAACACGGCTTAACAGCTTATCCCAATTGACTCTATTTGGGCTGGTACAGGTCATACCATAGCTATTACATATTTGAGCTAGACGGCGAAGTTCTTGTGCGCTCCACTTTTTGTTTTTGCGTACAGAAAGTAACCATTTACGCTCAGCCATGATTTCTTGATTGACTTTTTCAATCACAGGGACAATCGTTTTTAAAAACGCTTTCTTACGTGGTGTACCGGATGGGTATTTTCGCAAATCAGGCAGAGGTGTATGAGCCTGATTTGAGCTCTGCACGGCCTTGTGAGAATACTCTTTCTTGAGTGTGGTACTGGTACTTGTTGAGCCAAAACTCAACCCCGAAAATAAAAATAACAGTAAGAAAGCGAAGACGGCGTTTGTCCTCATCGTTCGAGAGGGCATTTGCTTCTCCTAATTTCTCTGAACAAAAATCGAGCGAATAGTAACAGAATAATTTTTGGGTAGCTACTTTTATCCGGCTGACTTTAGCTAAATTACTGCATTTTCACATTGTGATTTATTTTTTGTTTAATTTATCCTTGTTTAATAATGTGTTATATTTCTTGTGTTAATATTACACTTAAAACTAATAAATATTAATGATGTATTGATGCAAAAAACAAGTTAACTTAACTCAAATGTGGGTAAATAACACACAGTTCACCTCGTTATTATAAGGTTATTTTGCTTATTTATTAAGCGATCGATAGCCTGTTTTTTATACAAAATTGGTAATTTGCGTTTTTATCAAAGGGTGATGATATTAATATGAGCAGTTTTCGAGTGAAAAAATGAGCTAAAAAATGCGGGGGAGGGGGTGAAAAATCGGTGGAAATTTAGCCTAAGTGAGCAATCTCCACCTATTTTCGTTTAGGTTGTTTTAAAACGACAATCGCTGCTGCTGTTGATCCTGTTTTTGCACTTTGGTGGATAAAGCTGGAAAATCAGCGACGGTCCAATAGGTTTGCGGAATAGGCAATTGGGCCATCTTTTTTGTCGGTAATAACCTAAGTTGCGCAAGCTGGTGTAAAACATAGCCTCGATACTCGTTAGGCAAACTTAAACGTAAGTGCTCAGTGGGTATCATTTGCAAAGGTATTAAAGGATAACGATTATCTGAGGTATCGTAGTCACGGGTTAACACAAGGAATTTTTCAGGAACTCGTTGGTAGCTATTCCACCATAAGCCATCGACGCGGTCGAACATCTTCCGAGTTTGTGATTTACTATTCGCACCTAGCTGCTCCAATGCGATAGGCAGGGTGTTTTCCAGAGATTGAGAGAACATCGGCAATGATTGCGCTCTCCCCTGTAAAATTAATGTCATGGCTAAACGGGCGCCAAGTAGGTTGGAATAGAGGTCTTCTGGTGAAAAAGCTGAGATCCCCTCGGAAAAGCCGGGAACAGATTGGTAACCATACCATTGGGCAATTTCATGCCAAGCTGCTAGCTGGAATGCCAATTTTGCTGCTAAATAAGCGCTAAGTGTATAACGCTCCTGAGCGGAAGTCGGGGGCGCAAATGAGTGGAAGACGATTTGTCGGCTAGCCAGTTCATCACTTAATTTGAGCGTCCAGCCTTCCCCCAGTTTTGGGTAAATTTGACTAAACAAAAAGAGGGTATAGTCAGCCGTGTCCCTGACATGGGAAATATCGATAAACCCGCCTTTCTCGCTATATAACAGGCCAACCTTTTCCTTACTCACGCCCATTAAAGCGGCGGTGGCCCCGAAAAAGCTATCGTTATAATGATGTTCACCTAACTTATCGGCTTCGACGATATTATCAATCGTATAGAAAGGAACTGGGATACCCCAAAGTTGTGCGTGCAGATCATAGCCAAAAGCGCAACAGGCTCTTAGGCCTTGAGGCGGTGCTAGAGGGGATAATACTGGCCATGTCTGAGTCGCTGATTCGTGAGTATCACTACTCAGCTCAGGAAGAACGCTGGGTTGCTTGTAGGGGGTAGTGTTTTGGCATGCTGCTAATAATAAAGTGAATATAAGCATGATTAATCGCTGTAACATTAAAAAGCTTCCCCTACTTGAAAATAAAAACCAGTGCTATTGCGACCAACCCCAAAATCGAGCCGTACATTCATACGTGGTTTGAATTCAAAACGATAACCGACACCCGTGGTAGGCAACCAATGACCTTCACCTAATTCAGCCGTTTTATCGCTCATCGTGCCTGTACCTACCCAGCCGACGATACCATGACGCCAATCGAGTTTATGCCGTAACTCTAATTGTGTCGTAAAAATATTATTATCGCGATAGCGACCTTCATAGTAGCCTCGCATACGATTGGCGTTACCTAATAATGACAGCTGATCCCATGGTACTTCACCCGTGGTAAATCGTGCATAGTTATCGAGTGCTATGACTGTGTTTTCAGTGAGCTCGTGGTAATAGGCGTATTGTAATTGGGTACTTTGAAAACGTGTATCGCTGCCAAAACTCGGCGAAAAATAAGTGTAGACCGCTTCGAAAGCCTGCCCGTGATGCGCATTTGGCAAAAAGTCGCGTGTATCATAACTAAAGTAGGCACTCATGCCTGAATTAATAACAGACTGCCCGCCAATTGATTGTTGAAAATAACGTTTAGCACCATCATCAGGGTCGTTAGCATTAATAGAAGAAAAGTTCCAGCCGAGCCCAATATAAGTAGCGTCGGTGAGACGATAGAGTGCACGAGGCGTAATTTCAAATTCTTGAGAGTGATATTTTTCTTTATTATGGTCATTCTTACCGGCGGCGTAACCTTTCCCCCAATAGTAGGTTGGAATATTGTTTAACGTACCAGAAACAAATAACCGCCATTGGTCATGGTCAATAAAGTTATAGTTGGTAAAGTTAACGCCAAATGCGCCTGTAGAAGAGGCAAAGCCACTTAAACCTATTGAAGACGGTTGAGTCTCTTTATCATTTTTATCAATGCGGTATAACCCCACTAATGCAGTACCTATACCAATCCCCATTTCGGGGGTGTAGAAAGGGCCGGGCAATAACCCCCAATCAATGGTTTTACTCTCATCGAAATGGTTTGTACCACCAAGATCATTTAACCAGCCATCAATTTTTTGCCGATCAGGTAGCAGTTCCGCTTGCGTGGGGAGGGCAATAAAAAGGCTGAGCAGTGTCAGCCTTAATAAAGAAGAGTGTTGTTGCTGCAGCATTAAAAACGAAACTCACCTGAGATATAAAAACTATTGCGGTTATTAAAGCCAACTTCGGTCAGAACATTAAAATTGCGAGTCAGTTCAACGCGTGCGCCGACAATGTTATTCCATTTATGGGCAAGATGTTGTTTAACATCGAATTTTGTGTCACCGGGTGCAAATATCATCCATTTGCTTAAGTCAGGAGGTAGATCAAGCTTACTGATATCCCCTTTAAAACGTTGGGTAATATCTTGGTACATAGCACCAGTCCAAACTTGAATTTTTGTATTTCCTTGACCGCTAATCAGAGGATCAAAAATAAACTCATAACCCACACGTGGGGTAATAACTAAGGCTGAGATATCGCCGTCTAAAATATCTAGATTTGTTCTAGTATAGTTAGCATCTAAGGTTGTAAAGAATTGGTTGTACCCGCCAGCAAAAGTGACACCACCGCCGTATGTTTTCCCTTCATACTCTAATTCGAAAGGTAAATTCTTCCCGATAGGGATAATCCAATCTGTGCCCAAAGGTAATTTCATTCGGGCTTCTACGTTATTTAGATTTGTTTTTGATGTTCCTTTTGTTTTTCCATAGAGCCCATACACATTCATAAAAGGGAACACCCAAGCATCAAGCTTTAAGACATGTGACTCATTTTTACTACGTGTATGCCCAGTTTCGATATGGAGTAATTTCTCTAAGTCCATATTTGAATTAGAAATAAAACCGATTTTATCCACGACAACATCTTGACGCAGGTTCATATAGCCGTAGCTCACACCAAAAGGCTCTGGGATATCGTAACCGCGGGCGCGTGCTTCATCGCCCCAAATTGGTAATACACGAGATTCGCTTGAGGATGAGCGCGTAATACCACCTTCGCTGTTATTTTGTGGAACGCCAGACTCACTCATGGTGATTGAAAAAAGTGGGCGATCACTATCAGCAAAGCTGACAGGAATAGAAAAACAACAAGAGAATAGCAACGCTTTGCTAAGTTGAATGCGTGTCATAAATAGGCTCAACATTGAAATAAACAAGGGAAAACAAGTCTATAAAAGACGAGTGATAAGTTTAGCATAATAGGGGAATTAATAGATGGCGTTAAATGCTGTGTTTGAAGAAAACTTGAGCTTGGTCAATTACTTTTATAGTCTATTAGATTGAGAAGGAAGTGTTCACAAACAATAAAAGAAGCGGGGAGCTTCTTTTATTGACGATCGTCTGATTATTTCTGTTTGTTTTGATGAAAATGCACACGCTCATGGAAGTAGGCTTTTAAATGATCTTCCATTTGGTGTACTTTTTGCTCTAATGCATTGATCAAAACATCATCATTGTTCATATCAAAAACACGCTCCATCGCGAGCTGATCAATGTACTGTTTTTGCTCTTTGGTGAGTTCTGCCATATCTAAAGCCCATATTTAAATGTCATAAAAGAGAGTATCCAAGAGGATAGTTGAATTAAGGTTATTGTGCCTGAGTGACTTCGGATTGAAAAGTAGAATAAGTTGTTGTCGAATAATGACTATTTCTAAATATACAGATAATCATTTTAATATGAATTCGTTAAGATTATTCACAATATAAAACGATAGACTAAGCTGCTATCCTTTGCCGAGTAAATAAATTATAGGCTTATATAATGAATAATAAACAACAATACCTCGATATTGCCGCCGGTAAAGGTGAAAAAGAAGCATCTATGATGGTGGCAATCCCTGCCTCTGAATTAACGTTATCTCTCTTAGAGCTACGTTTAGAAGAGCAAGACTATTTTACTGAAGGTGAAATTGATTATTTACCTGAAAGTGAAAGTGATTTTTTCTTTTCATGTAAACGCGGAGAAGAAGAACTGCGTTTTTATGTCTCATTAGTGGATAGTGATCCTGAGTACGTCATTAATCCCTATTTTTCAACCGATCCAATCAGCCCGGAATTGTATGCAGAGGCAAGCGCTGCACCGCAAGCGGTGATTGTTGAGTGTCTATTTCGAGACCAGCCATTGGTTAGCTATCTACAGCAACTAAAACTTATTCAAATATTAGTCCCTGATTTATTGTTGGGGCTTGATTTATCGGCGGCAGGGAAAGTCTTTACTCGTGAATGGTTAAATTTCCAACTTATCGATGACTTAATGCCAAGTATCGATTCTTTATATGTTGTTCACGCTATTTATGATCATGACGAAAGTGAAGAGCAAGAGAACGAGGAGCGTGGCCCAACCATGTATTGGTTCCACACGCATGGCCTTGCACGTTGTGGCTTATCCGAAGCGGAAATCATTATTCCACATCCGATTGCTTCTTATTACGGTATTCCAGAGCTATTTTGGAGCTTTGTTAATAACAGCATTACACATGGCAAAATTGAGTTTAATGAACCAATTTTTATCGGACAAACAGAAAGTGGTTATGAGTATTTAGTGGCGCTACCGTTTGAAGAAGGCTTAAAACATGTTGGGCAATCAACGCCAATTGATAATTTGAAACCACTCGAAGAGATGAATTATGAATTTGGCGATGCTGATTCCAACCGTTTTATGGGGGATTGGCAGGATCGTGATGAGTCTCATCAACATCCGTCTGTGATGCTCTTTAGAGTGACACAAGAAGAACCAGTTTTAGAAAGCTTTTTTAAAGGTTTTGAAGATCAAAACGCCATGATGTTTATGCGTACCGACGAAGAAACGGCGGATATGTCTCGTAAGGCTAAATTGCGTTGGGAATACTTCACCCATATGCTGGATAACTATGGTCCGAAACCTGTAGTACAGAAAAAAGGCTTCTTTTCTAAGCTACTTGGAAAATCAGACACCGAAGAAGAGAGCGAATGGCGTTTCTTGGTGAAATGTGGCATCGGTTATCGTGACGAGGAAGATGACTACGATGGCCATGAGCATATGTGGTTTGAACCCGTTTCATGGAACGGTGATCAGTTTGAGGGGCGCTTGATCAATCATCCTTTCTATGTGAAGACGATGCAGGAAGGGGAAGTATATCCTTTGACTCGTGATGATATCACCGACTGGACCATCTATTACCAAGACGGTAATTATACTCCGGATACCATTTATAAATTACTGTCTGGGTCTCAAGTGCATTAAATCTCTGCTTAGCTGCACTCGGATAATTTAGCGTATAGAATGGGTACTTTGAGTACCCATTTTTATTACAGAGTGTCGTATATGAATGAAACTGAATTATATCAATATGCGTTATTTATGCTGTCTCGCCGTGATTACGGAACGGCGGAATTATCAGCACGCATGAAACGGCGTATGTATGAAAAAAATGACGGTATTATTGACGAGCCGTTGATTGAGCGGGTAATTGAACGTTTAGGTGAACAGCATTTCCTGAATGATACTCGCGTCATAGAGCTACAGTTACGTAGTTATATTCGTAAAGGTTATGGACCATTACGGATCAAGCAGGAATTACGCCAAAAAGGTTTTACTGCGACTTTAATTGAACAGCAGTTTGAGCAGCTTGATGTGGATTGGTTTGAGCTTGCGACGGATGTGCGTTGTAAAAAATTCGGCGATGAAATTCCTCGCGACTTTAGAGAAAAAAGCAAGCAAGTCCGTTATTTACAGTATCGAGGTTTTTCAGGTGATATGATTTTTGAACAGTTTCGATAACCCATCATTTAATTTTTTAATCACATGCCTACGCGTACACGACCCCTCAAAACAACTAGATTGGTGCGGCTAATCGGTTTTCTCCAATTCCAGATAAGTGCTATTTGCAATACGACGTGAATAGTTTTTACCCTAGGAGGCATTATTACGGCCTTGATGGTGCCTGTTTTTTTACACGCCGGACAAAAGACTTTCATACCCTCTGTAGCGATATCGATATCTTTCTGGCTAGCAACATCGCTTCTTTCTAATACAGTACCGCCCGTTGATGTGGTATCTCCTTTTTGAATCACTTTACGGTTATCAATGGTGCAGCGCATTTTCTTCTTTGTGCCTAATCACTTCGTTTTCCTTGACGTATTAAATGCCAAATGGTTGTGCCTAGATCATTTTTACCCACATCAAAAGCAAAATCCCCTTGCTCAAAATAGGCCTCTAATGGAGATCCTGTTTTATTGTGGTAATACCTGTCCACTCCCCATTAATTAAGACACCCTTAACTAGCGTTTTCTAACTGTTGACTGATTTCCCTGTATTGCATGGCTAACTGACTGTCCTGTGTCGCGAATTCCCCGACACGCTGAGATAACGCGCTCTTACGCTTGTCGTCCATGGTGCAGTTGGTCAATTTGATATTGTGGCTCTGCGTCTGATATCTTTTGGCTGACCGTTTTCACTCGGTCTGGTTCTGATACTCGCTCATGCTCCAATACGTGAGAAACAGACTGATCCCTGCCAATATCAACACCAGTACGTCCCTTTTAAACGCAAATTTTTCCCCTCGGTTTATCCATCGCGATCAGGAAATAGCTGTCTACGGTGAAGCAAATTCTGTGCTGTTTGATGAGGTACAAACGGCGCTGCACGTGGCGTGTCGAGATAATGGTTTCTCCGCTCGGCAGTGGGCTAGTCTTTCTTTTCCCATCCTTATAAAATTATTTACCATTTAATGTATTGCTAATGTGTTTATTTGTCATAATTATCTGATATTGACATGATCCGCGTCAGTAAATCCCGTTCATATCTTGGGCAAAGTACCATCAAATAAAAAATGAAACAGGCAGGGGAAGTATATGATTGAGTTGTTAATTGGCGTCATCGTCGCGATAGGCGTTGGGCGCTATATTATCAAAGGCTATTCAGCAACGGGTGTGTTGATGACAGGCGGTATTTTACTCCTGATCATTACCGTGCTTATGGGGAAAAGTATTTTACCAGAAGCAGTAAAACCTACGGGATGGCGTGCGACCGACATTATTGAGTATATAAAATACTTATTGATGGATCGTGGTGGCAACTTAGGGATGATGATCATGGTGTTGTGTGGGTTTGCCTCTTATATGACCCACATTGGCGCAAATGATGTTGTTGTCAAAATTGCGTCAAAACCATTAAAGATGATCAACTCACCTTATATGTTGATGGTTGCCGCTTATATTGTCGCTTGTTTAATGTCATTGGCCGTTTCTTCGGCGACGGGGCTAGGGGTATTATTAATGGCGACCTTGTTCCCTGTCATGGTAAATGTGGGGATTAGTCGTGGCGCCGCAGCCGCTATCTGTGCTTCACCAGCGGCCATTATTTTAGCGCCAACTTCTGGCGATGTGATTTTAGCGGCAGAAGCTGCCGAAATGCCGCTCATTGATTTTGCTTTTAAAACGACGTTACCCATTTCAATTATTGCGATCGTAGCCATGTCTATCGCTCACTTCTTCTGGCAGCGTTTCCTCGATAAAAAAGAGCAGGTCAACACAGAAATGTTGGATGTGAGTGAAATTAAAACTCATGCTCCGACTTTTTATGCCATCTTACCGTTCACCCCGATTATTGGTGTGCTGATCTTTGATGGTAAGTGGGCGCCTGAATTACACATCATCACAATTATTGTTGCTTGTATTATTTTGGCAGCAGTTATTGAATTTTTACGTAGTTTCAATGCCAAACAGGTCTATTCGGGGTTAGATGCCTGTTATAAAGGTATGGCTGATGCATTTGCCAGTGTGGTGATGCTGTTGGTGGCCGCTGGGGTCTTTGCACAAGGCTTAAGTAGTGTCGGCTTTATCAAGGGGCTAATTGGTTTAGCGCAATCCTTCGGCTCTGGTGCAATAGTGATGATGATTGTACTGGTCATTATCACCATGTTAGCGGCGATGACAACAGGCTCAGGGAATGCGCCTTTCTATGCCTTTGTTGAACTTATTCCTCATTTAGCAAAACAGATGGGAGTGAATCCAGCCTATTTAGTGATCCCTATGTTGCAGGCTTCTAACCTAGGACGAACATTATCACCCGTTTCTGGCGTTGTCGTCGCGGTATCCGGTATGGCAAAAATATCACCATTTGAAGTGGTCAAAAGAACCTCCGTTCCTGTATTAGTGGGTCTTTTGGTGGTGATTATTGCAACGGAAATTTTGGTTCCAGTATATCGCTGATCACTTTTTAGTGTTGTGATTGGAAAAGCGGCTGAAGCGATCTTTTTTCAGCCGCTTTTTTATTTGAAGGCGGATAGTTAATCACGCTAGTAATCGAAAATTTGTTAATTTTTAGTGTGTTTCTTTAAATAAAATAAGGTTTTTTATTTTTTATTCTCCCCCATTTTTCCCTATTAAGCGCCTTTTTTGAGATCTGCACCAAAAAGACAAACAAAAGCCGGAAAATAAGCTAGGTACTCAATAGTAATTGATGCAAAATCCGCACATCTTTTTTATATGAACAATTAATGATAATGCTATGAAGACGACAGACAAACCAGTTAACAAATGGACTTATAAAGATTTTACATGGGTCTTATCTTTATTCGGCACCGCGGTTGGTGCGGGTGTGTTATTTCTACCGATTAAAGCAGGAAGTGGCGGTTTTTGGCCGCTGGTAATACTTGCATTGATTGCGACGCCAATGATTTGGTTAGCACATAAAGGATTGGCTCGTTTTGTTTTATCCGCGAAAAATCCCAATTCAGATATTACGGATACGGTAGAAGAGCATTTTGGTAAAACGGGGGCGAACATTATCACGTTTGCCTACTTTTTCGCTATTTACCCAATCGTTCTGATTTACGGTGTGGGTATCACTAACACGGTTGACTCCTTTTTAGTTCACCAGTTACACATGGAGCAGATGCCACGTTGGCTACTGTCTGGGATATTAATTGGTGCGATGACGGCGGGTGTGTTGTTTGGGCGTGACTTGATGTTACGCCTGACTTCCGTGATGGTTTATCCTTTAGTTTTCATTTTGTTAGCTTTGTCCATCTACTTTATCCCTAGATGGAATACCTCTATGCTAGAAGTGAGCCCCGATTGGGCCGCAATGCCAGTCGTTGTCTGGATGGCGATCCCGCTTATCGTGTTCTCATTCAACCATAGCCCGATTATCAGCCAGTTTACAAAAGATCAGCGTCAGCAATTCGGTGATAATGCGGTCATTAAAACGGATATGATCACAGGCGGCGCAGCATTGATGCTCACTGGATTTGTGATGTTTTTTGTTTTTTCGGTGGTCTTGTCATTAAGTCCTGCTGAGCTTAAAACCGCAAATGACAAAAACATTAGTGTGTTATCTCATATGGCGAATATTGACTCATCGTCGATTATCTCTTACCTCGGGCCGATTGTTTCTTTTACCGCTATCGTATCAAGTTACTTTGGACACTTCTTAGGGGCACATGAAGGCTTAGTTGGGTTAATTAAATCTCGTACTTCTTTCTCAGTGAGAAAAATTCAAACGGTATCCATGCTGTTTATTGTTCTCACAACATGGATTGTCGCTATCAAAAACCCAAATATTATCTATATGATTGAGACGCTGGGTGCGCCAATGATAGCTGCTATTTTGTTTATTCTGCCAGTCGTTGCGATGCGTATTGTGCCGGCGATGAAAAAATTCAGCACATCAATTGTTGCGCAGATCTTCACCATTATTTGTGGTTTAGCGGCTATCACTTCCGTCCTTTATGGTCTATTGCAACAATTACTCTAACAACTCCCTCCTGTATGAGGGGGCTCACCCTAATAGGTACATAACGCTCTGATATTTAGGCCCGTAAACGGGCCTTCAGATAGAGGAGCGATCACTACGCAAAGATGCGTCTCGTATTCTTACTCACCATATCGACAGCGTTCCCTCTACATCAAAATGCGCTATAGCGATATTTAAATTGCCAAAGTGTTCACTTTTCTTTCAGATATTCTGTCGAATGTGTGCCTTCTGCATTTCGGTGAAAAATAATAGGATATTCACACTTCCATCTAGTAAACGCTAAGCTTTTCGCGTTCTCCATTAGGGGCCTTTTTGATTTCTTTTTTAATCTTTGTGATTGCTAGGTCGCGGCTGTTTTAACAAATTAAAAGAGGCTTTTTATATTTTAAAGTTATGATTAAGCACTTAATAAATCACGAATGACACGGCGTTACTCCTTCGCCCTTGTTAATCAATAGGATATTCAGCTATGTGAAATAATTTCACATTGAGATGGGTTGTCTGCTTAATACAATTAGATAATATCTATTGATATAACAGATACGTAGTAAATACAGATATGCTATATCAGGTCATATTGTTTACTGCGGCATAATAAGGATAACAAATGAAATTAGAAACATTATCGATTCATGCCGGCTACTCACCCGATCCAACCACCAAAGCGGTTGCTGTTCCTATCTATCAAACAACGTCTTACGCTTTTGATGATACACAACATGGCGCAGATCTGTTTGACTTGAAAGTCGCGGGAAATATTTATACCCGTATTATGAACCCTACCAATGATGTTTTAGAGCAACGCGTTGCCGCCTTAGAAGGCGGGATTGCTGGGCTGGCTGTAGCATCTGGGATGGCGGCAATTACGTATGCTATCCAAACTATCGCACAAGCGGGCGATAATATTGTTTCGGTTGCCAAATTGTACGGTGGTACTTATAACTTAATGGCGCATGCACTACCTCGTTTTGGTATCGAAACGCGTTTTGCAGAACATGATGATTTAGCCGCTTTGGAAGCTCTGATTGATGATAAAACCAAAGCCGTATTTTGCGAATCTATCACTAACCCTGCTGGGTTTATTGTCGATATTGCGGCATTAGCGGAAGTGGCTCATCGCCATGGTGTGCCTCTAATTGTGGATAACACGGTGGCAACACCTTATTTATGCCGTCCATTTGAACATGGTGCTGATATTGTCGTGCATTCCTTGACTAAATATATTGGCGGTCATGGCACTTCTATTGGCGGAATGGTCGTAGACTCAGGTAAGTTCCCTTGGACTGAGCATGCAGATCGTTTTTCGTTATTGATTGAGCCAGATATTGCATACCATGGAGTTAGCTATACTGAGCATTTTGGTGCGGCAGCTTTTATTGCTCGCTGCCGCGTAGCACCATTACGCGGAACGGGGGCCGCGCTTTCTCCATTTAATGCCTTTTTGATTTTACAAGGGCTAGAAACGTTGGCTTTACGTATGGAGCGCCATACAGAGAATGCGTTGAAAGTCGCACAGTTTTTGGAAAAACACCCTCAAGTGGCTTGGGTGAAATACGCGGGGCTGCCTAGCCACCCTGAGCATACGTTGGCGCAAAAATATATGAATGGCAAGCCTGCCAGTATTATGTCGTTCGGTATTAAAGGTGGGCAGGACGCTGGGGCGCGTTTTATTGATGCTTTAAAATTAATCGTCAGGCTGGTCAATATTGGTGATGCTAAATCATTGGCGTGCCATCCAGCTTCAACGACCCACCGCCAGCTTAACGATGCTGAATTAGCGAAAGCGGGTGTTTCACGTGATATGATCCGCCTTTCTATTGGTATTGAACATATTGATGATATTTTGGCGGATCTTGAACAAGCGCTGCATGCTGCGCAATAAAGCCATCTACTGAATCAAGCTACTTAATATGTGCGATTATTGATAATACAATATTTATCGATAATCGCTTTTTTGTATCGCTTTATTTTATTTAAGTCTATTACTCCATTGATGGGTATTTGTCATCGTTAATTGATGTTATCGAATTAAGAGAGTAATTAAACGAATGATTATGTCTTAAATATTTTATGGAATAATGTTTTAACGTTGAACTATTTTAAACCACTCCAGTCTTACATTACCGAAAAGCTTGAAATGTGCGTTAACACTTTATTTTATATTCATTTATTGATTGTTTAAGAACGGCAAATTAATTTTTTATTTGTTTATATGAGGTTTACTCACACTGATGATAATAGTGTGATTAACCTGATTAAAGCTAAATAATAGCCCGATGTTATGTCACTTTAAGGTGAACAATAATATTCAGGTTTATATCTAATTATTATTAAACATTTATCGAAAGAATGGTTGAGAAACATGATTATGGCAAATAATAAGGTTGCCTACCTTAAGTGGTGCCTGCTATTTGGGTTTGTATTACTCACTTATTTTATTCCTCTTCCGGGGCGGCTTCTTTGGCAACCTGATGAGTTACGTTATGCTGAAATAAGTCGAGAATTGATTCTAAGTTATAACTGGAGCGTACCTGAACTTCTCAATATTCGTTATTTTGAAAAGCCCATTTTTGGGTATTGGGTAAACGCATTTTTTCAAATGCTGTTTGGTGAGAACAACGTTTCCGTTAGGCTTGGTGTTGTTTTTAGTACCTTAATCAGTGCATTGTTTGTTTATCTCAGTGCAAAAAGGGCATGGCAAAAAGCCGATCTTGCATTTAATGCCACACTGATTTACCTCTCAATGCTCATGATACTCGCGATGGGAACATACAATATCCTTGACCCGATATTGACCGCGTTTATCACAATGGCGATTTTCTTTTATCAGTGGGGGCTAACAACACAGGTTTTTTCACAAAAGCTAACCGCCTTTATCTTATTAGGTATCGCAGGTGGATTGGGGCTGATGACAAAAGGCTTTTTGGTTTTAGTCATCCCAGGCTTAGTGATTTTTTTAACGTCAATTTACTATAAACAGTTTAAGGAAGTTTTCTGCTTTGCCTTTGTGGCTTTGTGCAGCATGTTTATTGTCTGCTTGCCTTGGGCCATCATGATTGCTAGTCGCGAGCCAGATTATTGGCGTTATTTCTTTTGGGTGGAACATGTGCAGCGCTTTATGTCAGAGAACGCCCAAAACCGTTCACCTTTCTGGTTTTATATTCCAATAATGCTTGCAGCAGTATTACCTTGGCTGGGCTATTTTTTTGCTTCACTGATAAACAGTGTTCGCCAAAAAGGGCTACATCTCTATTTCTTGCTGTGGTTCTTAGTTCCTTTCATCTTTTTTAGTATTACGAAAGGGAAGTTACTGACCTATATTTTGCCTTGTATTGCCCCCGTTGCGATCTTAATGGCCGCGTATATTGATAAGATACAGCAACAACAACAGACTGGCGCTATCCGCCTGAATGCCATTATCAATATTTGTATTGGCTTATTTACGGCAGCGGCAATCTTTTTTTTACCTTACTTTGGGCAACTCGATATTTATGCGGCAGATGAAGATAATAAGCGGCTACTTGCAGCAAGCGCATTTTTATTTTGGGGCGTGATTGGCATCATTTCATACCGCAGACGTTTTTGGGCGTGGGCAGCGGCATGTACTTTGGTATTGAGCCTCAGTGTGGGGTATGTGATCCCAAATCATATCGCCAGCAATAATACGCCACAAAAGCTCATCGAAAAATATCGCCCTCAGCTATCGAATAAAACCTATTTATTGACGAATAATGTGGGGTTAGGTACGGCACTCGCATGGGTCTTAAAGCGTAGTGATATTACGATGCTCCATCAAAGTGGTGAATTGAGTTATGGGTTGAAATACCCAGATGCAGCAAACCGCTTCTATCGGTTAGATCAGTTACCTACCTTGTTAGAGCAACATAATTATCAGGATGTTGCGGTCGTTGTTGAAGGCACGCAAGATAGGATATTAAATTCGTTACCGGGGAAACCGATTATTATTCGAGAGGGGAATTTAGTTTTAGTCCTCTATGAGGGCCGAAAATAATCGCATGCTCAACAAAAAAGCCGCATAGTGACTATGCGGCTGATTATGTATTTAGGCTATCTCGTGGCCTTATAGAAGGTTGGTACCTCTTTTTCATGCGACGATTTAGCTTCGCTACTTGTTAGCCCATGATAAATCATTAGCATAGCAAAGCTATTGTTCATCGTACTCATTTCGTTGCCACTGATACCTCGACTATTTTTCGAATGACGATTCGTTATGCTGTGGTTCATGACGCTTTCTCCTCATCTTCTTTTAGCAGGCGGTTCGCTTCGGCAAGCTCATAACGCCTTGGTGTTAATGCGGTTGCACTGTGATTACGTGCAAGCAATGAGTAAATGGTTGGTAAAACGAACAGCGTGAACAGGGTTCCAACTAACATACCTGTGACAATCACTAAGCCCAGACCGAAACGGCTGTTTGCGCCTGCACCTGTCGCAAATAACAGGGGAACTAAGCCAATCACCATCGCGGCAGTTGTCATCAAAATGGGGCGTAAACGAATTTGAGCGGCTTTCAAAATAGCTTGGCGCTTGTCGAGGTCCTCGTGAGCTTGTAATTCGTTAGCAAACTCCACCATCAAAATACCGTGTTTACTGATGAGGCCAATGAGCGTCACCAAGCCAATCTGGGTATAAATATTGAGGGTGGCATATCCCAAGGCGAGAGGAATTAATGCCCCACAAATTGACAACGGTACGGTGATTAAAATAATCAGTGGGTCGACTAAGCTTTCATACTGTGCAGCAAGAACCAGATAAATGATGATGAGCGCCGCCATAAACGCAAAGGCGAGGGTATTGCCTTCTTGCTTATATTGGCGCGAATCAGATTGCCAGTCATGGCTGAAACCTGCGGGTAGTGCACTAGCAATACTCTCTAAGTAAGAAACGGCTTGTCCTAATGTGACGCCCGGTGCAGGGATAGCTTGGAAAATCGCCGCATTTTGCTGATTGAACTGAGTTAACTTGTTCGGTTCAATTTGCGTATTGATCTCAACAACTGTTGATAGCGGGATCATTGTGCCATCTTGTGCTTTGACATAGTGACGAGCAAGCGCATCGGGTGTTAATCGTTGGCTGCGTACACTTTGAGGGATCACATCATATGAACGTCCGTCCATACCAAAGCGGTTAATATAGTTTTCACCAACCAATAATGTGAGTGATTCACCGATATCTTGCATGCTGATACCAAGACTATTGGCTTTGGAGCGGTTAATTTTGACTTCAACCACAGGGTTGTTGTAGTCAAGATCACTGTCTACGACCATAAACAATCCACTTTCGCGAGCTTGTTGCTTGATCTCTTCCATGGTTTTATACAAAACGGGGTAACCTTGTGGGCTACGCAGCACCATTTGTACTGGCAAACCGCCTGTAGAGCCAGGTAGAGCCGGTAACTGGAAGACAAAGATACTGTTACCTTCAACGTCACCTACTTTAGCTTGTAAGTCTGATTGAATGGCAGAAGCAGGGCGATCTCGTTTCTCCCATGAGGTGAGGTTAGTTCCCCCAAAGCTTGATGAGATACCGTCTGTGCCATTGATGATCCAAGTACTTTCCGTCTCAGGCAATTCCATCATCACATCATGCAGTTTATGAGAAAAACGCTCTACATACTCTAAGTTAGCGTGTTGGGGTGACTTAATTGCCGTCAATACGGCAGACTGGTCCTCAACCGGCGCGAGTTCACGGGGGGCTGATTGGTACAGGAGAGGTAAGCTGATGAAGACAAATACCGCGATAATGCCGGTGATCCAACGATGCCTCAGTGAGAAATTCAGCCCTTTGGTATAGTAATGAGCGAGGAAAGCGAAGAACTTTTCCGCCATATGTGCCATGCGGCCTTCATTCTGTTTTGAGTTCAACATAAACGAACTCATCACAGGTGATAAAGTTAAGGCCACAATACCTGAAACAATCACGGAGCCTGCGAGCGTCAAGGCAAACTCTTTAAACAACGCCCCTGTTAGACCAGACATCAAGCCAATCGGTGCATACACCGCTGCTAATGTGATGGTCATGGCAATCACAGGCCCTGCCACTTCACGAGCGCCTATCAGTGCAGCGAGAACTGGCGATTTACCTTCCTCAATATGACGATGGACGTTTTCCACGACAACAATGGCATCATCCACCACCAATCCGATGGCAAGCACCATGGCAAGTAACGTTAATAAGTTGATACTAAAGCCAAACGCCATCATTAGTGCGGCGGCCCCTAACATTGACAATGGGATCGCCAATATAGGAATAATAACGCTGCGAATAGAGCCTAAGCATAAATAAATAACAGCAATAACAATCAATAATGCTTCCACCAACGTATGGAATACCTGATCGATTGAGGCTTTGATAAAGCGAGAAGTTTCAAATGCCATCTCTACTTTAACGTTCGGTGGTAACGTTTTAATGATATCAGGCATCAATTTATTCATACCATCGACAATCACCAACGGGTTCCCGGTTGGGGTTGCAAATAGGCCTAAATAAATTGCAGGCTCTCCATTCATCAAACCACTGGTTTCAGTGGCTGCGGCACCTAGCTCTATAGTACCAACATCACGTAAACGAACTAACCCATTACCATCGTTGCGTATGACTAAGTCTTGGAATTCAGAGACGTTAGTCAGATCTGTATTCACATAGACGTTAGAAATCACATACTCGCCTTTCACTTTACCGGGCGCCGCTTGGTAGTTATTTTGGCGAACCGCTTGCGCAACATCTGCGGCAGATAATCCTCGCCCCGCAAGTTTATCGGCATCTAACCATAAACGCATGGCTAACTGTTGACCACCAAACACTTGTACTTTTGCTACACCTTCGATGGAGGAGTACATCGGCTCAACAACCCGAGATAAATAGTCCGTCAGTGCCGGAATAGAAAGGGTTGTACTGGAAAAACCGATATATGCAACAGCGGTAGATTCACCGGAAGACAGCTCTATAACTGGGTCATAAGCTTCTTTTGGAAGCTTGTAGCGAACCTGATTAACTTTCGCCATGACTTGTGCAAGTGCTTGCGTTGAATCACGGTTAAGCTCCATTCGTACGGTCACTAAGCTACTGCCCTGTACAGAGGAAGAGGACAAGTAATCGACCCCTTCGACAGAAGAGACAGCTTGCGCAATAGGCTGAGTCACAAAGCCCTGCATCAACTTAGCGGATGCGCCGGGGTATTGTGTAGTGATAGTAATGGTAGAACTTTCCAATTGTGGATACTGGCGAATAGGCAATTTACTTAATGCAAACAACCCTATCAATACAATCAATGAACTCACAACCAGCGCCAAAACGGGGCGGCGCACAAAAACATCAGTAAATTTCATTGCGCCTTCCTTATGAATCCTGAGCGGTCTTAACCGGTGATTCTGCTAATGTATCTTGTGCGACAGGGGTGATGGCGGAGCCATTGTTAAGACGTAATTGCCCTGAGGTGATCACTTTGTCACCCAATTTTAGCCCTTGCTCAATTTCGATTTTGCCATCCCAGCGTTGGCCCGTTTTCACAGAGACTTGTTTTGCCGTCATTTTTTCGCCGCTGCCTTCAGCGATGAAAACTGTGTCACCATAGGCCGTATAAGTCACTGCCGTTTCAGGTATTGTTAGTACCTCACTGTTTGCTTGGCGTACGACATTCACATTGGCATACATACCCGCCTTTAACTCACCGTCACTATTTTCAAGCGTGGCTTGTAATTGGATGGTACGCGATTTACCCACTAATGGGTCGATGGCACTGATACGTGCAGGGAAGGTTTTACCTGGATAAGCATCGACATGAATATCAACAATTTGGCCAACATGTAACTCTGGCGCAGCTTGCTCATCAAGGGAAAAATTAAGTTTTAATGTTTTGGTATCGACGAGGCTTGCAATGGCTTCGCCGGGGCTGAGGTATTGACCCTCGTGAACCTGACGAATACCGATAGTGCCGTCAAATGGAGCACGGATCGCCTTTTGTGCAATCAACGCTTGTGTTTGCCGGATCAAACCTTGCGCGATATCACGTTCCGCACGAGTGCTATCGACCTGTGCTTCTGCAACGAGATGTTTAGCAGCCAAGGTACGGGTTCTGTCGTACAAACGTGCCGCATTGCGCAACTGAGCCTGATAGCGAGCTAAGTCAGCTTGTTCAACTGCATCGTTGAGTTGAACCAGAAGCTGGCCTTTTTTCACTTGTTGACCCGATTCAAAATTGATTTTGGTAATGCGGCCACTGGTTTCCGCCGCAACAAAGACTTGGCTGCCAGCCTCTAATTCACCGACACCATAAAAAGTGCGTGGTGCATTGTCTTGAGTCACTGGTGCTAATGCGACTTTCACTGGTGGATATTGGTAAGCCGCCTGTTCGTCTTTTCCGTCTTGGGCGTAGGAGGTGTAAATCGCTGCGCCACCACCAGCAACAATCAGCAGTGAGCACAGCGTGACAATTGTTTTTTTATTCATTATAAATACCTACTATTTCTGTGCCTTAACAGCGAAATAAAGATCACGGAAATGACCTGCGATGGCGACAGCCATTAATCCCCCAATGACAGAGGTGTGCTCAATAGCCCAAAACATCGCGAGTTTGGCTTCTTCACCGGTATAGCTCCAAAAAGTATGAACAATCACGATGGTCAGGAATAAAAATACGGCGAGTGCGCCAGTTCCAAGCCAAAGTAGGCGGTTAAAGAGTACTAATAGCGAGCCTACTAGCAGCACAAATGCAGAGGCGATGTTGAAGAACCAGTCTGGATGTAAACCTGCTGCGCGCATTTCTGCTAGGCTATTTTCATAGTCAAAAACCTTTGCTAAGCCAGATGAAATAAACAGAATTAATATCAGCAAGCGAGCGATAATCCATAATGTGTTACTTTCTAAAATTTTGGCAATTACCGATGGCATAGCCTATCCCCTTTAAAATCAAGTTAGCCTGCATGTCACAAAATAAGCGCTGTCACCACCTCATGCAGAAAATAGAATGGAATAATCTGAATTGACAAATTCAGTGGCTAGAACTATAAAACCTTAAGTTAAGTTGAGGTCAAGAGCAGGTAGTCAAAAATGGCTGAGAAAAACACGAAAACGACAAAAAGGCGTGGAGACGGTGAACATAAGATTGATTTCACAAGGGCATTGACTGTCGGAGAGGTTGCTAAACGCTCTGGTGTTCCCGTTTCTACCGTGCATTTTTACGAGTCAAAAGGATTGATCCAAAGTACGAGAACACAAGGCAACCAACGACGTTTTCCGTCGGTGGTATTACGTTATATTGCGATTATCAAAGTGGCACAGAGCACAGGGATACCTTTAAAAGAGATCCAAGATGCGTTAGGTAAGTTTCCGGCTAACAGTAAACTGACTTCAGAGCAGTGGAAAGAGATGTCGACGGAGTGGAAAACCTCGTTGGATAGGCGGATCCGGCAACTGACTCGCTTACGTAATGAGTTAGACCATTGTATTGGTTGTGGCTGTTTATCTCTGAGTGAATGTCCACTGCGTAACCCTGATGATATTTTAGGGCGTAAAGGGCCGGGGGCTCGAATTTTAGAACGTCCATAACAAGTGGCGTGATGACTGGTGAAGTGAAATGTTATCGACTTGACCAGTCAACCCGCTTTGCGGGTCAGGGAAAGAGTCACTGAAAAATAGCACATTGAAAGATGAAAGCAGTAATAGGCAATTTAAATGATTTTAACGTTTTATGTGTTTGTTGATTTTTGAACAATAAAGTAATAGTGAGTATGGCAATGATGATTGTGACAACTTTTATTGTCAGTACCCTTTTATATCACTTAAATATAGCCTTAGGCGATTACGACAGATGTATGTGAACACAAGATGGTATAAGAAAAATAGCAAAACAGATAAAACCAACGAGTTATTGATAATTTATCACGAATAATCGTTATAACTATTTAATTATCATCATAATAGGATTTTATTAAGCTCGGCTCGATAAAGTTTGTAATATTCTGTAACAGAATGATTGTACTGATAGTTTTCTGAAAATTCTGTTTTTTTATTTTCTAGTAAATAGATACTTTACATTGATTCAATTTATCTATTTACTTCACTACTGATAACTTCTGCTTAGCTTAATACTGGAGCAAATCCATGTCAGTTGTGACCCTTGTGTTAGTTTTTTTATTGGCCGTTATTGTGAGCGTATTTGTCTCTCGGCTACTTAAGGATATTATTCCTTTACCTATTATTCAGATAGCGCTAGGTGCAGCGTTGTCAGCTTTTGGTTTTGTGGTTGAATTTGAACCGCATCTCTTCTTGTTTTTGTTTATTCCTCCATTACTGTTCTTGGATGGCTGGCGTATTCCTAAGGAAGCGTTATTCCAAGAGATTAAGCCAATTATGTCATTGGCGATAGGTCTTGTGGTGGTGACAGTGGTTGGGATGGGCTTCTTTATTCATTGGTTGATCCCTGCAATTTCATTAGCCGTTGCTTTTGCGCTGGCGGCAATTTTGTCACCAACCGACCCAGTGTCTGTTTCTGCAATGACAGTCAATTCACCACTCCCTTCACGTATGGCACATATTCTTGAAGGTGAATCTCTGCTCAATGATGCGACAGGCTTGGTGTGTTTTAAATTCGCTGTAGCGGCAGCATTAACAGGTACCTTCTCTTTAACATCCGCAACAGGAGAATTTGCCCTTGTCGCGTTTGGCGGGATCTTAATTGGTTTATTAGTGGCTTGGGTTATTGGCTGGTTAAACCAATTTTTGGTGAAACGTACCGGTGAAGAGCCGGCAATCCAAATCATGATCAGCCTATTGATGCCATTTAGTGCTTACTTATTGGCTGAACATCTTCATGTCTCTGGGATCCTAGCCGCAGTGGTTGCGGGTATCGCTATGCACTATGAAAAAATTGCAGGGCGCATGCAGGCGGCAACTCGTATGCAAAGTAAAGCGGTATGGGATACGGTGCAAACGGCACTTAATGGGATGATCTTTATCTTATTAGGGGAACAATTACCTGGTATGTGGAATAACATGCCGCAAGTCGCGGAAGCGGCGGGAGCAAGCCACCCTTGGATGCTATTTGTGTATGTGATTGTTATCACCGTCGCATTAGCGATTTTACGCTTTGCTTGGGTTTGGATCTCAATGACCTTAACCGTATTTAACAACCGTCGTCGTGGTAAAGAAGCGGATGTTTTACACATTCGCATGATGGCGGTAATGGCAACAGCGGGGGTTCGTGGTGCGATTACTTTGGCGGGTATCCTAACATTACCACTGCTAATGCCGGATAATAGCCTATTCCCAAATCGTGATGTGGCTATCTTCTTGGCAATGGGGGTGATTTTGTGTTCATTGTTAATTGCTAGCGTTGCATTGCCTATTTTGACGAAAGGGTTGGTACAGGATTTACCGTATGATAATGATGAGATCCGTGCTCGTATGGCTCTCAATGAGGCTGCAATGGCACATTTACGTGAATTGATGAACCATCCTTCAGAAGATGTTGATGAAATTGCAATGCGCACCGAAGTAGGCTCTCAATTATTGGAAATCTATGGCAGACGCTTAGATAATACTGATGAAACTGAGTCTGATGTCTATGACCTACACAAAATGATTGATATGGAACGAGAAATGTCTCGCTCAGCTTTACAAGCGAAACGCGATGCCTTGTATCTCATGCGTAAAGGTAAGAATATCAGTGAGCGCGTATATCATCGCTTACGTGATGAATTAGATCTTAAAGAAGAAACGCTCAATCATCATAAAAGCAAAAAACACTAATTAAAATAGCGGCTAGAGTTTCGATTCTAGCCGTTTTTTTAATGTCCAATAGGAGGGAATAAGGCATGGAAAATAAGCAATTTTCAGATCAAGAATTAGATGAGCTATGGAAAAAAGCGTTATTTATTTCCCGTGATAATGAAGGAAAAGGCTTCCGCAAGGATGAACAGGGAAACTGGATCTGTCGTCATGAATATGGCAATCGGAAAAGTGAATATGGTTGGTTTCCAATAAAAATAGAGCACAACCAAGGTACCAATCAGCTTAATGATTATACCCCCGTGCATTGGAAGGTCGTTGACAAGTTAGGTCAGCCTTCTGAGCCGAAATATCGTTTAAAAATGCTACCAATAGAAAGTATCAGTGCTGAGCGGATTAACCAATTATGGCAAATGGCAGTAAAACACTCCGCGGATAATGAGCAAAAAGGGTTTCGAGTAGATATTTTTGGTCAGTGGGTTGGTCATAAGAACTATGGTGAGCAAAATAGCCCATATGGTTGGGCCGCGGTGTTAGTTGATGACATTTCCAATAAAGGCGCAGATAAAAAACTCGGCGTACTCCCCATTAACTTACAACTTCTGTTGACGTTGCAAAATGAGATGAATAAAGATGAAGAAGGGTGGACAGTGTGGGATACAGCTTGCTTAAGCGTTAATGCCTTACAGTTTGGTTTTGATTTTATTGGCGCTTCTTTTAGTGCCGCTTTCTCGGCTCCATTTTCTTTTTTTGACATATAGCACTCGTCGTTTCATAGACTCTATTTAAGCGGTTAGTTGGTATCGGCTAGATATGCTAAACGTTGCAGCTTGTACTATCTCTGAGTGGTAGAAATAAGTTGCACTCATCGCCCGCCAGATAAAGCGGGTTTTTTTGTTGTATTAAAGAGGGAAGCCCATGAATGGTCATACGGAGTGAAGTGAACATGGTGGAATAACATTATGGAATTTCTTCGATAAATGGGGCGTGCTTAAATTGAAATTCATGTTATATGCTTAAAATAGAAAAGCGCAACAGTTAATTTCAGTCAGATTATGATTGGTTTTGGTTTTCAGTAGTAAAATAAAAGTTTAAATAGGGCATAGTCATACTATGGTTCTTTATTAAAAATTATTTGATATAAAATGGATAATGCCATGGTTAAAATATAATTAAATAATTAGTTTCTATATAAAAATATATCATTAATAATAATGGTGTATTTTAAATTAACGATAGTTTTATTTTAATTATTCTATTTTTATTTAATGTTTTTCTACCCTGGCTTTACTCTATAATGGTGTAATTTCAATTTCTTATGTTGTAAGTGTTTTTTATTTAGTTTTCTTGAGTGGGATTATTACTTTTCTTAGCTTTAATATACTGTTTTATATCCTATAGTTTTGATTTAAATAATTACTTTAGATAAGTGTATTTTTATCTGTTTATTTTCACTATTTTTATTGAAATAGCAAGAAAATTAATTGCAAAAAACATTATTCAATATTGAAGTATATTTTTTAACTATTTGATAATAATGATTTTATATTATTATCCCATCGTGATAAACGATCGATTTGCTTATTTTTGATAGGATTTAACTATTAATAATTAGGTGTTTGATCGATATAAACGTATTTACACATTTAATTGATAAATCTATATTTTAATAAAATTATATTTTTATTTATTATCAGTGAATCCATTTGCTAATTTAATTATTAGTAATAAGAGAAGGCTATTTGAAAATAGTGACTTTATTATGAAACTTAAATATCTGACGATTGGTTTTTTAATATGAGCAAAAATAGAATTTTATTAAGACAAGATATTGGTGATTTTTTAAGAGCAGCGAGAAGAGGTAAATCTTTAACTGGTCTTCAACTTGGAAAAATGTTGCATATTAGCCAACAACAAATTTCCCGTTACGAACGAGGAGAAACAAGTATCAGCATTGAAACATTAGATGTTTTATTAAAAGGATTAGATATGGATTGGTCAGACTTTTTTTTCAAAGTGATGGCAAATTATTCGGCTGAAATAGCGGAATTAAAACTCTACAGATAGCCTCCAGTAGCAGAATTTAACGACGGTAATTTATACGCGAAGCGCCATTGCGTATGCAAGGAGACGAAAGCGGTTTGATCAGGGATGATTTTTTTATTGTTACCTATTAAGAATCAATTAGTAAATTCCATCATATCAATGCCTTATGATGAATTTATAGCAATTTAAGTCTTATTTTATATTGAAAGGAAAAACACATGAAACTAGTAAAATTCACGCAAGTGGTTGTTGTTGCTACATCTGTTGCCTCTTTCAACACGACTGCGGATAACTTAGGTACAGTGGATTTTATCGGTACAGTCGTCAGTACCCCCTGTAATATCGCCCAATCATCATTAAAACAAACTATTGATTTCGGACAGCTTTCTCGTCGTGCACTTGAGAATGGTAGGGTTGCCGAGGTGGATTTTAATATTGAATTCACGGGGTGTGATTTTACAGACTTCGATAAAGATGCAGAAGGAAAGCCAATGGCAGTGAAAACCATGGAATTGGTGTTTACAGGTAAAAGCTATGCTGACGCTGCAAGCACATTACTCTCAACATCGGTGGGCAACACGAATAATGTCGGTGTTGGCATTGAGGGTTTTGAGTTCGGTAAAGCGAAGGATGTTTTATCGCGGATAGCGAACAAAAAAGGAGATAATACATTAAAATTCAAAGCATTTGCGAAAGCCGTAGACACAACAAAAGATGTTGTTGAAGGGCAGTTCAATGCAACCTCCAACTTCCGAATTACTTACCAGTAAACAGGATAGCCGTCCGCCAGCCTTTTGCTGGCGGAACCATCAAGGCATGCGGAGGGTGCTGTGAGTGCTTACAAACATTTTAGTCGCCACATTATACAATTCATGATGCTGTGGGTACTTGGTCACGCTACCGTGTATGCTGCGATTGATACACAGCGCCATTCTTTCAATGGAATGACCCGAATAGTAGGAACAGTGATTGCCACTCCCTGTTCAATAGCCATGACTGATCGTTACCAAACAATCAATTTTTCCCCGTTGACCTTAACGCTATTATCCACAGCCAGCGGTCGTGAGCGCTATAGCCAACCCTTTATCATTGAGCTACATGGTTGCGGCAGCATGCACTCGACAATCGACAGTAAAACATGGTCAATACGTTTTTCCGGACATACAACTCAAAATATAAATGCCTTTGTATTACAGGGGCCTTCACACGGTTTAGGCATTTCCGTATTGGATGAACAACGAAAAAGATTGGTTCCTGAGCAGCGCTATTTTTTGTCTAACCACGTGTTACGACAAGACAAATCTGGGGAGACTCTTTTTTTACGTTACTTCTTACAACTAGAGCTGACAGGGCAACCGATTCAAGCAGGTAGCTATCAAGGTTTGGTTCGTTTTTTCATCGACTATCAATAAGAAACAGAAATAAGGGCCTCATCACTTATTTTTGAGGTGCTTCTTTGTCGTATTAGGGATGGAACAGAGCATGGTGTTTAAACATAGCAAACTACGGCGGGTTATTTTATTGGCGTTTGGCCTGACGACATGGGGCGCGAGTGCTGCTGAATTCAATACTGATGTGCTGGATGCAGAAGATCTGCAAAATATCGATATAAGCCGATTCTCTGTCGCCGGATATGTACCGCCGGGAGATTATGTTTTAACTGTGTGGGTTAATGGGCTGCGCTTAGGCGCCCCACGTGATATTTCCGTATATGAGAAAAGCCCTTCTGCCGAGCAACGCTCTCCATTTGTTTGTATACCAACAGATATGCTGCAATTAATAGGATTGACGCATTCTGCAAAGCGCAAATTAACCACGTTAAACGAAGGGCGATGCCTAGATTTATCATTGTTATCCGGGGCACAAACTCAAGTTGAGCTATCAACATTATCATTAAAAATAACTATCCCTCAAATGTGGATGGAGTACAGAGATCCCTACTGGATACCGCCAGCATTATGGGAGGAAGGTGTAAACGGGGGATTTATTGATTTCAATGCGAACGCGTCAGCAACAAAAGAAAAAGGCGGCACTAAACGAGTTTATTTATCAACCAATGGAACGATGGGGATAAATACCGGCGCTTGGCGCTTTCGCGGGGATTATAATGGAAGCTACCAAAAACAGCGTGGAGGATACTCGCCACAAGAAACACATCAGTTTGATTTCAGCCGGTTATATGCATTCACTTCATTAACAGAGTCAGCCGCTATTTTGACGTTAGGCGAGAATTATTTTTATTCTGATATTTTTGACGCTTGGCAATATAGCGGGGTGTCATTAGAAAGTGACGATAGAATGCTCCCTCCCAAGCTGGTTGGTTATGCGCCTGAAATTATCGGCGTAGCCAATACCAATGCGACGGTGATCGTCCGTAGCCAAGATAGGGTTATCTCTGAAACGCTTGTTCCACCAGGGCCTTTTCGTATTCAAACATTAGAGAGTGGGATACGCGGTATATTGGATGTCACCGTGAGAGAAGAAAATGGTGAAGAGAAGACATTTACGGTTAGCACAGCGTCACTGCCTTATTTAACGCGACCGGGACGCCTTATTTATAAGTTAGTCGGTGGAAAAACGCGTTATGATAGCCATCATCTTACAGGTAAGCCCGTTATTGGTGGCGAGTTTTCCTATGGCGTCTCTAATGCTTGGTCATTGTACGGAGGCTCTCAGTTAAATGGTTATTATCAGGCGCTAGCGGTAGGTTTAGGGCGTGATCTTTTTTCCATTGGCGCTATTTCCGTTGATATCACTCAGTCCTTTGCTGATCTTGAAGATAAGAAGCGACAAGGGCGCTCTTATCGAGTCAACTATGCTAAATCCTTTGATGATTTGCGTACGGATATTACATTTGCAGGCTACCGTTTTGCCGATAAAGACTACCGGACGTTGACACAATTTTCTGATGAGGCGCGTACAGGTATTACCCCCTATGCGCCGAAAACGAATTATCAAATTTACCTGAATAAGTACTTTGAACACTTTAATATTTCCTTAAATTATCAATACAGTACTTATTGGCAAAACGATCCTCAAACACAATATGGGATGTATGCAAGTACCCATCTCAACTTGCCAGCCTTATCTCAACATGGGGCGAGTTTATCGCTGTCTGCTACGCGAACAGAGCGGGATAATGGTTTTGAAGATGATGCAATTAATCTATACCTAACGGTTCCTCTTTATACAGGGCATAGCTTAACGTTTTCAGAGCTTTACTCTCGCTCATCCGGTCATAATCAATTCAATCACAACGTGGGTTATAGCGGCTACAACACGACCGATAATTACAGCTTAAATATGGGTTATCACCATGGCCAAAACATGGATAACCAAACCAGCCTTAGTGGTTTCTATTCTCGAGACTTATCGCAAGCGAATATCTCAGCAAATGCCAGCTATGTACCGCATGAATATCGTAGTGTGGGAGCCTCCATAAACAGTGGAATAACCGCGACCGCTAAAGGTGTTGCATTACATCGTTCAGCAAATGGTGACACGCGATTAATGATAGATACGTCGGGGATCAGCGGCGTGCCTTTAGATAATGGCGTGATCAAAACCAACGCTTTTGGGTTAGCGGTGATCCCAAATGTGAATAGCTATCGTAAGTCTACTGCATCCATTAATACCAGCAAATTACCCGATAATTTAGAGACGTTAACGTCGACAACCGATATTACGCTCACTAAAGGAGCGATTGGTTATCGCCATTTAACGGTGATGAAGGGAGAAAAACTCTTTGCCATTTTGTCATTAGAGAACGGCAAGAAAGCGCCTTTTGGTGCGAGTGTACGCAATGCTGATAATCGTGAATTAGGTATTGTCGGGGAAGATGGAGTGACTTGGTTAGTGGGCGTTTCGGCACAAGAGTCGTTATTTGTTTATTGGGATAACCAAAAGCAATGCGGGATCAAATTGCCAGAGACGTTTGTTGTGTCGTCGGACATGTTGTTACTGCCATGCCTACGGGGGAAGTTGTAGTTTCATTCATCATCTAGGTAAAAAATAATTAAATTAGGTTTATGAGGTTAGGTATGTTGAATTTATATTTACGTCATGGGCTGTTTGTCGGTTGTTGTTTATTTCTGTTGCTAACCACGCTATATGCGCATAGTGCCGTCACATTAGATAGAACTCGGATCGTTTTTCCCGGAGATGAACGCGCGATCAATATCAGGATCACGAATGATAATCCTGAAGAAGCTTATTTGGCACAAAGCTGGATAGAAGATTTACAAGGAAATAAATTAACCAAAGGGGCGATTTTAGCGACACCACCTTTGCAGCGAATTGAACCCAATAGCGATAGTTTAGTGCGATTAAGTGTGACACCGCTGCTGGAACAATTACCGCAAGATAGAGAATCGGTATTTTATTTTAATTTACGGGAAGTACCTCCTAAATCGACAGAAGGAAATACATTACAAATTGCGTTGCAGTCTCGCGTTAAGTTGTTTTATCGCCCTAAGAATATTTTGTCAGAGTCGCAGACACAATGGGCACATAAGATCACACTGGCGAGAACGGCAAAAGGTTATCAACTGAATAATCATACGCCTTTTCATTTAACTGTTATTGGCTTAGGTAACAGCAAATCTCAATCTGAACAAAGTCGCTTTGATGTTGTTATGGTTCCACCTAAATCAACGCACGACATTATATCACCTTCATTATCAACTCCTTATCTTACTTACATTAACGATTACGGTGGCAAGCCAACTCTGGCATTTCGTTGTATTGATGCGATTTGCACCGTGAGAGAGGAGCTGTGATAGCCATCTTGGCAGCAAACAATAAAAAGGAAGGAAATAATGAATTCAAAAATTGTATTGCTATGTCTACTTGCTCTGATTGGCGCTATAGGTAATTGGGCAAAAGCCGCGCCATTGATATCCAATACATTGATAACGGGAGACAATGATGGGCAGCTATTACAAGGATGGGTAAGGGTTAATGCTGTTTTATTTCATGCTCCTTGTAATTTAATCAGCCACACTGAGGCTATTTTGACAGGATGTGGAAGTGGTGGGCTATTTCGTGACAGTGCCCTTTTGAAAGGGGCTGCGAAAACGCCTGTCAAAGTACAATTTATTGATATGCGGCAAGGCGTTGTATTGGAATATTTTGAGATGAGCTTAGGTAATGGCAATAACCCAATACCGCTTCCTGAACTCAATAAAAATCAAAATAGAGTGGGGCTAGAGGTGAGTTATGAATAAAGCATTTATCTTAATTGCCATATGCTCTTTCAGCCCATTAAATGCGTTGGGTAAAAATCATTTAGATGTTGAATTTAAAGGTGAACTTATTCATCACGATTGCCAAATTGCAGCGGGATCTATTAATAAACAAATTCAATTAGGTTATTTGCGTAAACAATATCTTAATGAACATAGCGTCAGCGACGTGTTTCCCTTTTTTATTGAAATTAATAAATGTAGCCCATCTGATCTGAATAAAATAATCCGTCTAACATGGCAAAGCCATCAATTAATCGACATTGATGGTAACCATTATCTAACGACGCAAGGCGCAAGCGGGGCGTTACTTGGATTGATAGAAATGGATAAAGACAAGCAGCCTGTTATTTGGAATCAACCCATTAAGGTTGGTGTCGTGTCAGTCGTAGATAATCGCCAACAATTAAACTTTGGGGTATTTGTTCGTAAACCTGCAAGCGGTGAAATCAAAACGGGGGATTTTAAAGGCACGGCGACATTTGTGGTGGAGTACGAATAATGAAACAACACAAGACACTGATCACCGTGTTGATGCTATTTGGCTCGTTAGTTCACGCAGATGTTTTAGTGGAGGTCAGTGCAACTATGGTGGCGCCTAGCTGCAATATTCACAGTGAACATCATGGCTCTACGTTAAAAATAGATTTCGGTACGGTAAAGTTTGATGAATTAAATAACGCTTCGCACCATAGAGCGTTTGCGATTCAACTTTCAGGGTGTGACTTTAATAAAGATTTAGCGATTATGCTGGCGCCGAAAGGGAACAATACATTCATTCATAATGGGCAAACAGTATTAGCGACCTCAATTTCTGGATTAGGGATCTCTTTCAATGAAGTCATTGATGGGGGCATCCGTCCTTTGGCGATGAACAAGCTGCAACGAATTAACCCACAACGGCTTAGCGCTACCGAATACCAAACTGATTTACAGGCGCGCCTTGTTAATCGCATTCCTGCTGAACAATTAGCGGCAGGCAAGTTCACTTCTGCTATGACAATTTTAGTCGCGTATGACTAATAAGGGCTAAAGCGATGTGTGATTTTAAAGATGATGGTCGTAGGTATATGACAGCTAAAAATTATGCGTGGATGATAGGTTTATCTTTAATGATAAATAGCTTAGATGCAACGGCTGATTACGCAGCTCAAATTGTCGACCCCAACACAGGGTATGTGATCAAATTAGAGCGTAACAGTGAATTAGTGGCGACGCCACTTGTTGGCTCTAATGGAAAAAATTATTACCGCATTGGCAATACGATGCTAATTGATAGTGCCAGTAAAGATGTGAGTGTATCCGGTTATGTTAAATGCTTAGGTCGGCAATGGGGAGAGAGCAGTGTAGGCATCCCATCGGAAAACGCATTTCATCGCTTATTTATGTATGCGCCAATGGCTGGTGTCTATATTGAAGGGAGACCAGCCTATCAAATCAACAGTAATTTAGTCATGACGGTTGAAACAAACTTGATGAGTTGGGTCAATATTGACGCTGCGGTTTGTTCTAATGGCTTTGATGGAGACATTTTTCCTTCGGGGCAGTTCTATAGCCAATTTCCAATCAAATTAACCTTCTATATTAATGAGCGAATTATTGATGGGCAATTAGTGATAAATGCTATGGATTTAGGTGGCTATGTTCGCGCTTATACCGCCAAGAAAACGGTACCGCCTTACGACAGTTGGCCTATCAATGAGACAACGGTTCCATTACGGCTGGCTGCTTCACAAATTCATATTGGCTCTCTGTGCACGACCATGACTAGCACAGGGCAAGCAGAAACCGTCAGCCTACGTCATGGCAAACTCAGTAGTGTGAATTACGATAGTACAGTGGTAGAAAAAGTCACTTACAGTTGTAAGTTTAAATCATCGACTAACATCCGATTACGTTTGGATTACACCAAAGATGATGACCCTCAAAAGCGCTTGCCATTAAAAAGCCAGTTAAACCATCACGATGTCATTTATAGTGAATTAACAATGACCGATGAAGCGACAGGGCAAACGGGGCAAAGTTTAAACCTTGAGATCCATCAACTCGATACCATCAGCATTACCAGTCGCATTCAAGGGCAAAATGCAGCTGCGGGGGATTATCGAGGATCCGCGTGGTTAATTGCGACTTATGATTAACTTGTCTTGCTGACAATAAGCTATTCGGTTGAGCCGCAAGAGCCAGTTATCTTGAAACAGGTTTGGGAAGCGTGCCTCGGTCTGTTTTTGTTAGATAATCATCTCGCTGGCTTCATTTATTGCACTAGGAGGAAAATGGCGGCTCAACCCATCCTCTGTTATTGATGAATACGCTGAATAAAATTTGAAGGTGTTTTGCTCAACCATTTTTTAAACATGGTCGAGAATGCACCCACACATCGCGTTTTATGCTATCGACGCGATTTAGAGGGATATTTCGCATAATGGCTCGCATTAACTCAGATGGAAATATCATTTCTATTTTTGGCAGCTTGGCTAGCCTTGTTTGTTTGCTATTGCCATTTTTAACGATAATGGATAGGGGCTATCCGTGGTTATGAGTGAAATACCGGTCATAATTATGACCGGCATAAATGAAAAGATAACGATCATTTGCTATTAAAAAACCTAAGCATCCAAGAAAAATAAATTTAATAAATTATTGTGTGAATTAAAAAATCGTAAATGGGGCAGTCACAATAAATTTGATATCTTTTTCATCTTGGAAAATGTTATTAAATCCTCCACCCCAGCTTGGGATATCGCTGTGGTTATCAAAACGAGTGTAATGTAATTTAAAGGTAGTATCCTTAGCTTTACCAGTTTGAATGGTGTAGAGAATATCAAAATTCCATGCACTTTCTCTGACGCGTTGGCTTTGGTCATAAATTGGATTATTACTCGGTTTTGCATCCCAAGCATAAACATAAGAGGTGCCGATTTTCCAACCTGCGAGATCCCAACTGGATAAATCATAGGTCACACCAGCAAATAGCGCTTTTTCATTGTCGGAGTTGAAATCTGAACGGGCATCCCACCAAACATCTATACGACCATTTGAAGTGCCGTAAGCCGAGGTCATGCGCTGTAAGAAGTAACCTTGTTGACCAGGAGAGTGCACCATCGTTCCTTCAACTTGGAAGTCTAAAGCATCGTAGGTATAGCCTAAAGTGAACGCCTGTAACCAAGCTAATCCATCATAGACATCATTAACACCACCACTATTGTCTTTATCTTGTGCGCCGTAGAATTGATACGATACTCTTAAATCACGTCCAGCAAGCGGGAATGCGTAAGAGATCTTGGCAAGATATTGATCCATATAACCTTCAGCTTGACCAACTGCACCCTCTAGCACCAGCTTGTTTTTGGCATCATATTTCACACCCAGTGAGTGTAAATAATCAATCGTGGTTGTTGAGTCGGCTTCGCGGAATTCATACATTTCACGATACCATGGCGCTTTATATTGATCCGTCCACATATAGGAAATATTAAATTTCCCACTGTCCTCGGTATCAAATTCAGCCCCCACTTCGGCACCACGGTAAGTACCGGGTAAAAAGCTCCAGTTGGTGGCTAACAAAGTTTGACCACTTGGTTGTATATAGCCTGCTTTACCCCAAAATGGCCCTAATTTTAATTTTGTTGCAGCGGTCGTGAAGGTAAACCCATTACGGTCGCCTGTGCCTTTCTCATCCCAAACATTTTTGGCATCACTAAAGCCAATTTCATTCGGTGCGGCAGGGCCACCGTTTGATAATTCGACAGCAGTATACCCGGCAAAATCAAAGCCAATAAAATCTTGAATATAACCAGAAGAAAAGTCGAGAGCTATATTTAATGATGAGTGTTTAAGATTATCTGTATATTGACCATATTTATCACTGCCGGGTGTTAATTCTTTTCTTGATCTATCCCTTTGCCAATAATAGATACCACCTTTTAATGTTGCATCATCAAAAAATGGTTGAGCATTGATTTTAGGAATATAACAACTTGCGGTTAATATAGAAAATATCTCTAATGCTAATAGTTTTTTAGTATGCTTAATCATGGAATTAGCCATTCTTTATTCCTCAATATTGATTGAATTAATTAATTGATTTTTATTTTTTATAAATAATGAAGGGCAAAGTGATAAATAAAACACTAAGCCAATAACATTTATATTTTGTGATTAATATTAAGCAATCTGAAAAGTAGGGTTTTATGAATTTAAGAGAATGTCATTTGCCAATAGGGACCATGGTAGCTGTTGATGTCGAGATATTATATAAGGTTGGGTTTTTATACTGAGTGATCTTGTTTTTTTGGGTTAAATTGCGGAGTTGGATTTCTAAATGCTGTTTTTAAAAGTGAAAACCTTTAATGCATTATCCAGTATTTTATTATGTGACGTATAAAAACAAAAAAATGTCACCTTTAGCTATTAAAAGTTTTTTAAATTTATATTTATATTATGAAAAATGGAAAATAAGAGGGTTTGATATGAGTGAATCAGTCGGATCTATGAAGTCTCAAAAAATGCAGTTATCAACATGGCGAGTTTATCTTTCACCTATTATAGGTGGAATATTTATTCCGATGATGTTCTTGTGGGCACCATTAATTACTATTCAAATGGATAAGGAACTTGGTTTTTCGCCAGAAAAAGTAGGTTTTATCTATATGATAGAAATTTTAACCGGGATGTTAGCAAACGTTATTGCCTTCTTTTGGTTAAAAACAAAGATAAACTGGTATCATATTTATGTGGCTATGATCCTACTTACCGCGGTATTAAACATTATCTCAGGTTTTTTAATTAAAGATCATTTTAATCTTTATATTGCTATCAGAATCCTCTCTGCAATATCAGGAACGACTATTTTTATCATAACCAATTCGTGTATGGCGTTATTGCCAAACTCGTATCGAGCGTTCAGTATCTCCCTATTTAGCCAAATTATATTAGGGAGTTTAGGGCTGTTTATTTTACCGCTATTCCTTGAAAGTTATGGCATATTTTCAGTTTATATTTTCGTGTCCATACTGTTAGTTTGTGTTTTACCGCTAACTAAAGGTATAGATGCTATTTGGCGAATGAAAGAGGAAAATATTTTTAAAGAACAAGCCCAAGGAGCGGTAAAAAATCGTACAGTAAAAAATGAGATGTATCTATGCTTAGCAGGTATCTTCTTATTTAATGTCGTGGTTGCTGGTGTTTGGACATTTATTGGAGGTTATCTTAGCGCGTTACAAGTCGATCTTTCAGTCGTGTATAACATTTTAGGTTCGGCAAGTATGGTCGGTATATTGGGCGCGGGAACTTCAATTTTATTTAGTAAAAAAGTAAATTTAGTTTTTGTTACTTGCTTTATATTTTTAATCGCATCTGTGCTAGCAATGTACTTAAATACTAGCATCATGCTTGTGATTATCAGTTGTTACGCTTTTAAATATATATGGACACTAATATTACCATTTACGATGAGTATTGCTGCTGAATATGAAGTCGATGGAAATGTTATGAACCTTACATCACTTACATTGGGGCTGGGTATCGCGTTAGGGCCGATGTTTAGCGGAATGTTAATTGAGCGTGTTAGTTTTTCTGCAATGTTTTTATTCAATTTATTATTACTTGTTGCCTCCATGGTAATCATTATGAAAATAATTTTTAAAAATAATAAAGATAAGGCTTAATAATGACAAAAAATTTAAATCATTATCATGTGCATACTACGTGGAATGAAGTACTAGACGGAATATCGTTAAAGAATAAAAAGTATCTAATCACAGGCGCTAATATTGGATTAGGCAAAGAGTCTGCTAAGGCAATATTAAGCCATGAAGGATATGTTGTTCTTACCGTCAGGACAGAGGAAAAAAAACAACAACTTTATACGGAGCTTTCTTCACAATTTGATGATGCTTTATTTGAAATTAAATTGCTTGATTTGTCATCGTTAAATGATATTCGGCGTTTCGTAAAGCAAATTATTCTAGAAGATGTGAAACTTGATGGGATATTGGCTAATGCCGGGGTAATGGCCACTGATTTTAAATTAACCGTCGATGGATTTGAACAACAGTTTGGCATTAATCATTTAGGGCATTTTCTATTAATTAACAAACTGACACCTTGCTTATTAAAAGGTGCAAGGGTTGTTATGATGACATCGGGGGCGCATCGCTTAAGTAATGTCGATTTAGATGATCCAAATTTCAATCATCGACCATACAGCCGTTGGACTGCATACGGGCAATCTAAATCAGCAAATGTATTATTTGCATTTGAGTTTGATAGGCGCTGGAAAGATTATAATATTCGAGCTTTTGCGGTAGCTCCCGGCATTGTTCTTGATACAAACCTACATCTGCATTTGCAGCACGATGATTTTAAAGAGTTAGCAGAGAAACAGGACACCAATAAAGTGCCTGTAAAATCATTATCAGCCGGTGTTGCAACACAGATTATGGCATTGTGTCACCCTGAATTTGCGGATAAAGGGGGGATTTTTTTAGAACATTGCAGTTATTCTCAAATTAATGAGGATACGCGGCAGGGAACGGGGGTTATTCCATGGGTACTGGATGTCGCTTTCGGTCAAAAATTATGGCACCTCTCGGAAGAAATGGTGAATGAAACATTTACAGAATACGCCAAACTGAAATCTGAAGTGAGTTATGGGGAGTTGGCCCATAATCGTTTACCTCAAAGCAAAAAAATTAGCCTGACAGGGATAGAATTTAAAACAGAAAACGCAGTGATTGAGATCTTTTTCGATCAAAAGAGCTGCACGATAGAAGGTTATCACCAACAAGGTATTTTTATCCCGAAAGAGGCAAATTATGAAGCGGTTGAGGTGAGAAATAATCTGTTTTTTGTGGATCTTTTATTTCCAGAGCATACGGAAATTACGCTATCTATTGCACTCGATTTTACCACAAATAAAGCGCTATTTATTCTTACACAATATCAGCCTAAAAGTTTGCCTGATCACAGCAAGCCAATACCATTAAAGTTAGCGTCTAATTATCAGCAATATTTTACACCAGCAATAATACTGACTGGAAACCATAAAGTTAATGAATGCCGGTATCCTTTTATTACGAGTGATTTGATTGGCAGTCGGGCGTTATATTGTTATTCGAATTTACCACCGACAGTGTATGAGCATATTTATATCAATTCACATTGGTATTGCTATAACGTCATTAATGGTATCAGAAAAGGTGATGGGGGATGCGATCAAGTGAGTTATTATAAGTTTGACGATTCTACTTATGTGGTGACTTGGCGAGAGCTATTAATCGACCTATCCTTTGTTTTTGTTTATGACTTGGAGAATAAGACGACAACAGGGAAAGGCTGGGGAAATCTGTCAGAAGTGAATAAAATGATTAATATTCCAGCCGGTGCAAATATTATTTCTCTTAACTCATTAAATTACCCATTAAATTATATTCCAACATAAGGTGTTTATAATGAGTCAAGATGCTGATTTAGTCATTATTAATGCCAAGGTTGCAACGGTAGATAAAAACTTCTCTTTCTATGAGGCGATAGCGATTGCAAAAGAGAGAATTATTGCTGTTGGTGATAATGATGATATTTTTAAAAAAATAGGTTTTCATACTCAGATAATTGATGCAAAAAATAAGCTTGTGTTACCTGCTGCACATGATGCGCATATCCATGCGACACACACGGGCATGCTGATTTCTGGTGATTTCCTAAATTTGTTTGAGAGTAAATTAAAAAATGAGTTTGAAAGTCAGTTGGAGACTCATTTAACCGCTAAAAAAAACAGGGACTGGATCTACGGCATTGGATGCCCCTTTGAACTCCTTGATGATAACGACGAAAAAATCGCGGTTAACCAAGCTTACTTATCCCAAAAAACGAATGGGAAATTAGCAAGCTTTAGTGATTTTAGTTTACATAACCTAATTGTTAATCAGGAGGTTATAGAATTATCAGGGTTAAATTCTAAATCCATAGAGCTACCGAAAGAGGTCGGACGGATAGGTATTGATCAGCAAGGTGAGCCTAACGGTATTATTTCTGAATGGGGAGCCATGAACCTTGTCGGGAAATATTTACCTCAGCTGTCTGATGAAGAACTTAAAAGCTATATTTTACTTATCCAATATCATTTACTGCAAAATGGCATCACAAGTTACACCGATATTTTAGGGCCAGGAGGCGATAATCTATTTCATGGTGCTTGGAGTAGCAGAGTCATAAAGCTCTATAAGGCGCTTTATGATGAAAATAAGTTATTAACTCGGGTTAGTGTTAATTTATTTGCGGCAAAAGAAGGTGTGCACAGTTTTAAAAATATTATTTCTGGTGCCGAAGCGTTTTCATATCCACTTCATACCGATAAATCATGGTTAAAAGTCGATACGATAAAGTTATTTGGTGATAGTTCACCTTGTATTCGAAGATCATGCAATGGTTATCAAGGAGAGCTAACCTTTGCTGGTCATAGTGTTGAAGAACAAATTGCCGAACTTAATAAAACCATTGTTGAATTACACCGCTTAGGTTGGCAGGTTGGTATTCATGCAATTGGTGGAAAAACGATTGATGCAGCAATAGATGCCTTTTCTTATGCAGAAAAGATCATGCCAAATAAAGACTTACGCCATTTTATTATTCATGGTGATGATCTCACGATTGAGAATGCGAAAACAATGGCAAAAAATAATATTTTGCTATCCTGCCAACCAATCGCAGGCTATAGCATGATCAATGATATTAAGCAGATTATACCCGATGAGTACAACGCTAAGTTATTTGACTGGCAGTCTTATATTAATGAAGGCGTTGTGGTTGCTGCTGGCTCTGATGCCTGTTGCTTCCCATTTAATTGGTTAAAAGGACTTGAATTTACGCTGACTAGAAAAGCTAAAAACAATCAAATTTATCAATCTGACCTAGGTTGTAAGATTGAGGATGCCATTCGCATGTACACCATTAATGGTGCCATTCAGGAACATCTTGAACATGAAAGAGGTTCGATAGAAGTAGGGAAATTGGCTGACTTACAAATATTAAGTCATGACCTATTTACTATTCCGGCTGAGCAAATAGGGAAAACCAATGTCATTATGACCATTTGTAATGGAAAAGTTGTGTATCAACGGTAATGGAATACCAGATGTGCTCGCGATTATTGAAGCTACACCAGATTATCTACTTAGGGGAATAATATGTTTTGCAGCATGAAAGACTCCACGATTAAAACTGGTCTTTTTTATCATGAATATTGTTTATGGGGGCGGAGTTATAAATCATCACCGCTAGCTTATAATCAAATGAATTGGATGCAACCTTTCGCGAATAATGAATTTGGGGCTAGCTCTGCAAGTTGCGTACGTCGTTTTAAATCCTTAATTGATGTGAGTGGCATGAATGAATTTTTATTTTCATACAGTGCACCCCCCATTACTTATAATGATGCGGCGCGTGTTCATACCCAAGAGTATTTGAATGATTTTATTGAACTGAGTAAAAATGAAGGGGGGGAATTAGGTTTACAGGCACCATTTGGACCGGGGGGGTATCAAATAGCGCTATTATCCGCAGGCCAAGCAAAAGCCGCTGTTCATCAAGTGATGGACGGTTCTTTAAATAGGGCTTATGCCGTATGTGTGCCAGCAGGCCATCATGCTTTGCCAGATAAAGCGATGGGGGCGACCTATTTAGCAAACAGCAGTATTGCCGCTAAATATGCCCTTGAGAATTTAGGGGCAAAAAAAGTCGCTATATTGGATTGGGATGTGCATCATGGAAATGGAACTCAAGCTATTTTTTATAACGATAATAAAGTGCTTACCATCTCTATGCATCAAGATAACTGCTTCCCAATTAACTCAGGAGGTATCGAAGAACAAGGTAACCGAGAAGGTTTAGGATTCAATATTAATATTCCGTTATTACCGGGATGTGGCCATGATGAATATTTATATGCATTAAGAACAATAGCAATCCCTGCTCTTAGGACCTACAAACCGGATCTCATTATTATTGGCAGTGGTTATGATGCAAGTACCTTTGACCCTCTAGGACATATGCAACTCCATAGCCAGAGTTATCGAGAAATGATAGAAAGTATTGTCGCGGTCGCTCAGGACGTTTGCCATGGAAAAGTGGTTGTCATACATGAAGGAGGCTATTCTGAGCATTATGTTCCCTTTTGTGCATTAGCACTACTAGAAGGGTTAAGTGGCATAAATACTCAGGTTGTCGACCCTTTTATTTCTTTTATCCAACAACAAACGATTCCTCAAGCACTCAAAGAGTTACAAGAAAATTTAATAAATCACCAAGCGATTAAATTGGGTTTGTAACAATATTCTATTAGAGCAAGCGTTACACATTAAATTGATCTATTAATTGGGTGAGACATAATGAATATACTAAAAACCAATGATAATGTCATTATTGGGTGGCACTCTTCTTTTTCGGGAGGCGATTTTGATACTCAATTAGCAATAATTATCTCTGAAGTAAATAATGCATTAATAAAAATGGGGATTAGTTATGCGGATATGCTAAAACATACAATAGCGATTAAAAGTGATAAAGTTGATCCCATCTATGCGATTAATCAATTTCATAAAGTTAGCCACGAAATAGCACAAGGCTACGGTAATAAAAAGCCTGTTGGAACAATTATTCGGCTTCCGAATTTTAGCAATGATAATGCTCTGGTAGCCATTGAGTTTATTTTTCCTCGTCATAACAAGGCGGTTCAATGCTTACCTTTCTATAATATGGAAATGGACGTTAGCCGCTCTTTAATTTATGAGGAGCTACTTTATATTACAGGCACGGAAGCTTTGATTGTTTCCGATGATAATAGCCATGCTTATTACATCAATGATACCCTTGAAGAGCAAGTTGCGGTGATTTTTGATAAAATTAATCGTTCAATAATTGAGTTAGATTACTCAATGGATGATCTTATTTTATTAAATGTTTATCTTCGTAGTGATGTCGCATATCAGCCAGTAATAGATCTGATAAAAGACGAGATTGCTAAATATACTGGAAATATTCAAGCTATTAATTGTGAACTCAATGTCACCTATTGTGATGGGATGGCCGTTGATGAATTTTTAATAGAAATAGACGGTTTTGTAAAAAGCCCATTATCACAGTTGGCTGCACCTATTCACTATGCTTGCTTTCAACTTAACCTAGATTTATATGATAGCTTTATACATGCAAAAAAACATATAGATAATATATTGGAAAATAATTTTTCATCCAGTATTAGAATCACAATAAAATATGTTAAGAGTAAAAACAGTAGTGAGGCTTATATTGATATTATACATGATGAGCTAATGACGAAGTTAACAAGCGCCCATGTGGAAAATTATATTGTAGAGACATTGCCAGTCAAAAAACTCATGAATAACAAGTCATTTTTAGAAATAAGCATTCATTCATTTTAATTTATATCACAGGTGATAACATGACAGAGCAAATAATTTCTGATACATCATTTGATATGTTTACGAATGAGTTAAAAAAGAATCGAATAAAGAGAAGTTATGACATTATTAATATTGAATTTAATCTTTATTTAAACAATGAAAGTTTTTATTTTCGTATTGATGAACATGACCATATTATAACGAATAGTGTTTTTTTAAGCTCTTATTTTGATAAGAAAAAAAGAAAAATCAGCGATATGACCGAAGTTGCGGATAAAGTATTTTTAATTGAATTATCAAAAGGGAGCATTGATTTTGCTCACTCAATTTTAGTACTAGACCTCAATAATAGTCATGTTGTCCTGTTTAGCTCTCAATACCAGCCAAGTAAGAAAACGACGCCGAGATTCGAACAGCATTATCATGTTGGAAAGATTATTGGTGATAACGATAATACGCTTCTCCCCGCAGAAACACGAGATCTTATTGGCTTACATATTCTGAATGAATACAGTGAAAGTACCGCCGTTGAACATATTTATATTAATAGCCAATGGTATGCGTATCATATTTATGGAGGGGTAAGACATGGTGAATGTGATTGTGACCAAGCAACTTACCTAAAAATTAAAGATGATGTGTATTTACTTGGTTTTAGAGAGTTAGCGGTCGATGTCGCGATTATTTTGCTCTTAGACTTAAAGTCAATGCGCAACACCGGGTTTGCCGTTGGCTATACGGATGAGCAATGGTTTAGCATCCCTATTGGAGCCTATATGAAGCGGATTAATAAACGGCTTGAAGAGCACAATTTTCACGCTTTATGATAGCCCTGTTTTTTGATGTATTGAAGTGGCGGTGAGCCAGTCCAGCGTTTAAATGCTTTTGAAAAAGCGGCGCTGTCCGTATAGCCTAGTAGTTCAGCTAGGCTATCTATTCTAATCTTCTCTTCAACGAGTTTATCGATAGAAATATCACAGCGAATTTTATCCAGAATATCTGAATAATTAATATTTTCTTTTGCTAATTTACGTTGTAATGTCCTTGGTGAGATATACAGCTTTGCCGCTACCCAAGATAATGAAATGTCTTTTTGTGATAAAATATGTTGGTACATAATATCTTGCACTTTCATACTCATGGATTCGGGCATACAACTTGAGTGTTTAAGTTTATTTAGATGATTTTTTAAGAAAAAAATGAACGTTTCATCATGCTCTTTTTTATTAATACCAGCATTTAGCCACTCTTCATCAAATGAAATACCATTGAATTTAGCATTGTCTTCATAGTGAGTTGGAATGATTTTTTTCAAATTATCTTTATCTTTTCGACTTAATGCATATTGGAAATAAAATGTATCAGGTATCCAATCTTTACCAAGTCGCTCTCTTATTTGACTCACTAACCTAAATAAACTGTACTCAATGTCAAACTTATAGTATTCAGGCTTAAATATACTCACTTCATAATTGATTAAAACCTTTTTGTTTTCTATGACAATATTAGTGTGTGTTTTGCCTTGAAATAGATCGGTATATTGGTTGAGTTCGATTAAAGCGGCATGTAATGTTTTTGCCGACATAAAAATTTCACTGATCGGTGAGTAACTATGATAGGGGGCTGCGATACCCGCTTTCGCACACCAATGCTGATCTTTTGTTTCATGAGCAATTAAACGTAGAAACTCGTTATAAGCTTGTATGGGGGCAACTTCTGTTAATTTTAGTAATTTAAATTTATTATATAAAATTTTTGATCTATATGAAAAAGGAATATCCAGTGACTGTAAATAACTCATGATCTCGGATATTTTTAGCTGATGTATATAAGAGTTATATGAATGATGGGCGTTAGTTTCAGGTTTCATTTTTATGCCTCGTATTAATGAGATGCTATTTTGCTTGAATTCATTAACCGCACATTCTTTGATATGACAAAATTACATGTTAGTAACAAAATAGCAATGAATTTATATCATTATTATTTTATATTGATGATATAAATATATCGTTATATTCTTTATTTTTGATTGAAATCTTAAATAAATAACAATTATTTTGAACATCAATTATCTTAATTCATTAACACTCTTTTTAGAATGCTCTTATTTAGTATTTTTTGTTTTTTTTAAATTTGACTTAATTGTTGTTGATTGACCTTTTATTTTTTAGTTCATACCTTAGTTTTATGAATAAATGCTATTGGTGTCACCAAAGTAAGAGTAAAAGCTATTAAATAACTACAATGCTGCTATAACAATAATAAATAAAAGTCACTCTTATTGTATTGGTCGTAAACGCGTCATAGGTTGCAGTATATTTTTCTTGGAGAAGCACACAATGATAGGCACAGTAAATCGGTTATTGGCACATGACGATGCTGGAAAATTGTTATTACGTATTACTATTGGCGGATTAATGTTATTCCATGGCATGAGTAAATTGTTAACAGGCGCTAGTGGCATTAAAGCTATGCTTGCTGCATATGGTTTACCCGAATTTATTGCTTATGGAACTATTTTGGGGGAAGTTGTCGCACCGATTTTCATTATATTAGGGATACTCACTCGCCCAGCCGCGCTGCTTGTCGCTTTTACCATGTTTATTGCTTGGTTAATGGTAGGGCTTGATAAAACGTTTTTATTGGATAAAACGGGGGCATGGGCAATTGAAAGTATTGTTTATTTCTTTGTGGGATCAATTGCACTTGCGTTAATGGGAGCAGGGCGCTTTTCTGTTATGAAGAGTGCAACGTGGCGTTAAGGCTCAATACGATGAATATCAGGCCATCATAAATGGTGGCCTGTATCCTTAAAAGCTTATGATGCAATGCTTTTGGCGAACTTTGGATGAGATTTTAATGTGTCGAGATAATGATTAATGACCGCGGAATTTTCGATAAAATTTATCTTTTCCATAAATAGAAGAAAAGCCCCGACATACACATCGATTGCGGTTAGTTGTTGGCCGCAAATATAAGGTGCAGCGTTACTAAGTCCTGTTTCTAGGCAATCCATAACGCGTTTAAATGAGCCAAAACCTGACATTTTTTGCTGTGCTTCATCTAACTGTAAGCCCATTGCATGCGTTGTAAATGCCGCTTCAATAGGGCCTGCGGTAAAAAAGAACCAGCGATAATAGGCTGCTCGTTGTGGGGAATTAAACGCCGGCGCTAACCCTTTTTCTATAAATTTATCGGCTAAATAGACACAGATAGCCGCAGTTTCAGTGATAATATGTTCACCATCGACTAAAGCGGGAACTTTTCCCATCGGATTAATAGCAAGATATTCGGCAGTATGCATTTGCTCGCCATATTCAAGCTCAATTCGCTGATAAGGTACATCTAACAGTTTAAATAGCAGGTCGACCGTATTGCCGCGTGACATCGAATTTGTATATAGGGTAAGTGAGCTCATCGCCTTTTCCTTATGATTAAGTTGAGTCGCTATCATAAGGTAGCGGTGTGTCAGATTCTGTCAGTAGTCACACATAAAGTCTCTTTTCGCCATTGCTCAAATAAATAATGTTTGGGATAGGGTAATTTATCCTCCAGAGCAATATAGGATTGGATCCGATCTAAGCGAAAATGGCGATAACTTTCTCTGAGTTCGCACCAAGCGGCTAAGACTTGGGTATCTTTCATATAGCCAATTGCGATTGGCCAGATAACTCTACTGCTAAATTTCCCACTTTCATCTTGATAGTCAATTTTAGCTTTTATTTCTTTTCGTAAACTCAGTCTTAGGTTTTTCGCAATCACATTATTAATCGGTGCAATTTGTGTGCTAGGTGCAAATAATGTTGTTTGGTTGATAAGGTTTTGTGACCCCTGTTTGACAACCGCATTGATTTTATTGATTGCGCGCATGGCGGATAACTTCAGCTCTTCATCGGCATTACTTTGTACCCAGCGTAAACCTAAGATCAGCGCTTCGAGTTCGTTATCATCGAACATTAAAGGGGGAAGTAACAAACCGGATTTTAGCTGATAGCCGATACCTGCTTCACCTGTAATTTCGGCACCTTGGCAGCGTAGTTCATCAATATCACGGTAAACAGACCGAATACTGATGTGCAATTGTGACGCGAGAGACTCAGCCGTAATGGGATAGCGACTTTCTTTTAATATCTGTAATAAAGTCAATAAACGTTGAGTGCGGGTCATTGGTTACTCTGTGCGTTGGCTGGAAATCGTATTATAACATTGGTGCTTAAGGCGAGAATAAAAAATAGCGGCGAGAATGGCCTCACCGCTAATTAAAAATGACTGGATTGATGGTGGCTATCTATCGTTTGCTAAGATAGCTTTTTGCAAAAACTTATCTAATAAAGCGCTATCACGGCAATAAGGCTCTGGAAGATTGAGTTTTTCTGATTTTTCAATCGTCTCAATAATCAACCTGTCGATAGCAGGGCGCCGTGAACCATATTCGCTTTCATATACATTTTGTTTGATCACTAACAGTTCATTGATTTCCGCCAAAACGGCGTGATCGGTGACTGTTGCACTGACCAATTGTGAAAAAGCCATTGGTGGCATGATTTTTGAGTGTTCAATCCAACGCAACGCCAGTATTGCCCTTAAGATATAAAAATATTTTTTTAGGCGTACTGTTTCCCCTTTAAAATCTTCCCGCAAGTTACGTTTTGCTATGGATAAATAGTGATAACGCGCCTTTAGCGGTGAATAGAATTTTGACGCTAATAATTCAAATTGTTGAATAAATGACGCATCCTTGTGGTAAACAATTGGCGAATGCAGCCATTCAATTAACGCGGGGTTAGAATTACGCATCAATTTTAAAGCTTTTGATAATTCCCAACCGGAAACATCCAGTTCATTATCAATGGGTTTTTCAATCACATCGCGTTTTCTATCGAGTGTTAAATACCAATCTAATTGATGAACATAAATAAACCTCACATCATAATCGCTATCACAAGAAGCAAAACCCCAACCGCGGCTTCCAGACTCGCACGCAAACAGGATTTTTACCCGATGGGTTGTTTCTATTTCAGCTAATGTTTTTTGTATGCGCTCTCGCATTAATGGCGTTATGCTTTCACTCTCCATGCCATTCTCCTATCCTTTCACACACACGACCTGACGCAGTGTATGTACGATTTCTACTAATGACGATTGTGCGGCCATCACGGCATCAATATCTTTGTATGCCATTGGGATCTCATCAATGACGTCACTATCTTTTCGACACTCTACATGGGCTGTTGCTAGTTTTTGATCTGCCACAGAATAGCGCTTTTTCGCTTCTGTTCGACTCATCACACGGCCTGCACCATGGCTGCAAGAGCAGAAACTTTCTTCATTCCCTAAACCGCGTACGATAAAGCTTTTAGCCCCCATAGAGCCGGGAATGATCCCCATTTGCCCTTTTCTCGCAGATACGGCACCTTTACGGGTTACCAGTATCTCTTCACCAAAATGGTGCTCTTTTTGTACATAATTATGGTGGCAATTCACCGCTTCTTGTTGTGTGGTGAATGGCTTCGTGATCGTTTTTGATAGTGCTTCTAGTACTCGGTGCATCATGACTTCACGGTTATGGCGAGCGAAATCTTGTGCCCAACCTACGGCTTCCATGTAATCATTAAAGTGTTGGCTCCCTTCTTCAAAGTACGCCAAATCGCGATCAGGCAGATTGGCAATATGCTGTTGCATATCTTTATGTGCTAATGAAATAAATAAGTTACCAATCGCGTTACCGACACCGCGAGAACCACTATGTAGCATCACCCATACACGATCTTGTTCATCTAAACACAGCTCAATAAAGTGGTTACCTGTTCCTAATGTTCCTAAATGGTTGTAGTGGTTTGTTCCACGCAGTTTTGGGTATTTATCACAAATACGTTTAAATTCTTCATCTAAATACGCCCAATGCTGATCAACAATTTCGGGTGCTCGATGCCAGGCTCCTTTATCACGACCATGGCGTTGAGTTGTACGTCCATGTGGAACAGCCGCTTCAATTGCAAAACGGATATTTTGCAGGCTATCCGGTAAATCAGAGGCGGTTAGTGAAGTTCGCACTGCTATCATCCCACAACCGATATCAACGCCAACGGCAGCCGGAATAATGGCGCCTTTGGTTGGGATCACACTACCAATAGTGGAACCTTTACCGACATGTACATCAGGCATTACTGCTAAATGTTTAAAAATAAAAGGCATTTTAGCGGTGTTTTGCAGTTGTACTACGGCTTTAGGATCAACCGGTACACCGTTAGTCCACATTTTTACAGGTGCGCTATTTTCCAAAATAAGTTCGTTAACAGCGTTATTGTTCATTCTTTATTCCTTAATTTTTACCAGTCCGTTTAATACTTGATCCAATCCACCATAAACGGATATTTGGTCGATTCGATGCGCAATGCTTTCTAGTGTTTCCAGCTCTTTTAAACGTAAAGCAATGGGGTTGTTTTCCATGACTTTTGCCGTGTTTAATAATGAGCGTGTTGCCGCGGTTTCTTCTCGACGGCGGATCACGTTTGCTTGGGCGGCCTTTTCCGCTTCTACCACTTGCGATAAAATAGTTCGCATATCACCCGGCAAAATAATGTCTTTTACGCCAATGCTATCGACATCCAAGCCAAATTCAGCGACACATTGGGTAATTTGTTCTAGCATCAATTCATCAATGAGTTGCTTGTTTTCCAGTAACTCATCTAATGAGCGTGTGCCGATAATTTCTCGTAAGGCAAACTGTAGCTCACGGTAGAGATAATCGACGGGTTGGCTCAACTTTGAGAAGGCCAACAAAATATCACGGTAGCGCCAGTTGGCTGACAAATTGATACGCAATGTCACTTTGTCTTTGGTTAGGATCTCTTGACCACTGACCTCAATCGCCAGTAAACGGGTATCAATAACGTCTACCTGAGGCTGGTGTTCAATACACCAGTAACCATAATTTCCGGGTTGCAATAATGTTTTGACTTCACCATCAACCTTTAATACCCCAACATGCCACGCTGGAACTTGGACCACTAAGCTGATATCTCGACCCTTAATCCATTTTTTGCTATTTAGGCGGTTGACTAATGTTTGTGGGATAGCAATATCACCTGTTTGTTGAATATCTACACGTAATGTTTCTGCAATTTTCCAATACAGGCGTCGCGTTGCCGGCGCTAAAATTTCAGTCAAATTATTATGAAGATATAAAAAAGCGATCTCGTTATCCGATAAATTAATATCTATACAATGCGCTTCCACCCAATCAGGGTGATATTGGCGCAAATGATCAGCCAACTTTGCATCAATAGGTTCATGATTAAGTGTGAACAGGCTAACGGTGAGTTTATTAAACCAATCATTGATACGGTGTTCACCTGCTAGCAAAAGATGCTGAAAATTACCGTTTTTCTCGGTCAGCGCAATTTGTCCTTGTGCCACAATTATTTTTTTCATTATTTATTCCTTTATTATTATGAGCCACCATCGAAGAAAGGTATGGAGTGATGGGGGGAAAGTTAGAGTGCCGTCAAACTGGCTGTCTAAGGTTCTGCCCATGACCCGATAAAGATCTCGGAGGGTGGTGTGTTGCCTAATTTTTATAACCCGTTGTTATATCAAGTTTTTTGTTCTGGAAGGAACAGATTAACTATCATTAAGTTATTATCTTACTGACGGCGGAATACAGACCATGTAGTGACATCATTTCGCCACCATGTCTGCACCGGTAGAACCGAAGTTCTGACAATATCCGGCAGTGGATGATTTTAATATTGCGATAAGCGTGCCAACTTTGTTTAAAATAACAAAAAAATATTTATCTTATTGATATGTAATAACTTAATTTTTTTGGAATTATTCTGGTATGATTCAGATAAAAAATAACCTATGCTATTTTTTATCTTTAATTATCGTGATTTATAAATTTATATAAAATGAATAAGAAGCGTAAGGTTGTTATTGGCGTATTAGGTACGGCACTGGATCGACGTGGAAAAAGAACGAATCGGTGGACGAAATGGCGCCCTTCAGTTGGGCTATGTCAGCAACCTGATCTGGATATTCATCGCTTTGAATTAATCCATCAGGTAAATAATTATAATATGGCTCATCATGTGAAAGAGGATATTGAGCAAGTCTCACCACAGACGGAGGTCATATTACGCGAGGTGGATATTGCTGATCCGTGGGATTTTGAAGAGGTTTATACCTCGTTACTGGATTTTTCTTCAAATTACCCTTTTGACACTGAGAATGAAGAGTATTTGGTTCATATCACGACGGGTACTCACGTGGTGCAAATCTGCTGGTTCTTGTTAACAGAAGCACACTATTTACCCGCTAAATTATTGCAAACCTCACCGACAGAAGCGGGAAGAGAAAAAGATCCCGCGGGTATCTATACGGTGATTGATCTCGACCTCAGTCGCTATACGCACATCACGAGCCGTTTTCAAAAAGAGCAACAGGCTCAAGTGTCTTTTTTAAAATCAGGTATCGCAACTCGTAACGCGAATTTTAACGCGATGATTGAGCGGATCGAGCGAGTCGCTTTACGTTCAAAAGCGCCTATCTTATTAAATGGCCCTACAGGGGCGGGTAAATCCTTTTTGGCGCGCAGAATTTATCAATTGCGAGAAAGTCGCCATCATATTAAAGGGCGCTTTGTTGAGGTTAACTGTGCCACGTTACGCGGTGATAACGCGATGTCAACGCTATTTGGGCATATTAAAGGCGCGTTTACAGGCGCGATTAACCCACGTCGTGGCCTGCTTAAAGAGGCTGACGGTGGTATCTTATTTTTAGATGAAATTGCTGAATTAGGGCTGGACGAACAAGCCATGCTACTAAAAGCCATTGAAGAAAAAAGTTTTTTTCCGTACGGTTCCGATGAGGAAGTGCAAAGTGACTTTCAATTGATAGCGGGTACACATCGTAATTTGGCGCAATGGGTTGAAGAGGGTAAATTTCGCGAAGATTTATTTGCGCGTATCAATATGTGGACTTTCACCTTACCTGGGCTGGCGGAAAGACGTGAGGATATTGAGCCTAATATCGATTATGAGTTGGCTAAATTTAGTCAGGATGCACAAAGCCAAATCCGCTTTGATAGTGAAGCTCGCCAAGCTTACTTAACGTTTGCCTGTTCAGCGCAAGCGTTGTGGCGGGGTAACTTCCGTGAACTCGGAGCATCAATCAGCCGCATGGCAACCTTTGCTGAACGTGGTCGTGTGACAAAAGCGGTCGTTGATGAAGAGATCATGAGATTGCAATCACAGTGGGTCACAAAAGCAAAAGACACCTTGCCGCCAGAAGTTGGCGAAATTGACCTATTTGAGCAGCAACAATTAGCCACAGTATTAGATGTATGCCGTCGCTCATCAAGTCTCTCAGAAGCGGGTAGAGTACTGTTTGCTGTTTCAAGACAGCAGAAAAAGCAGCCGAATGATGCAGATAGGTTACGTAAGTATTTGGCGCGTTTTGGATTAGATTGGGATAAGGTGAAAAAGGCTTAGTGCTTGGCGAAATTGATAAGATACTCAGTAATCTATTAGAAACATTAAGTTTATTTATTATAAAAATAATAAAAACAGTTAAGTATGGAGTGTGAAAAGATGGAGTTAACCTTTTTAGGAACGAGTGCCGGTGTGCCGACCAAAGAGCGTAACGTCACCAGTATGCTATTAAACCTAACAGGCATACGTAAAACATACTGGATGTTTGATTGTGGTGAAGGAACTCAACATCGCATTTTAAATAGCGTATTTAAGGCGCCAAGAATTGAAAAAATTTTTATTACCCATCTACATGGAGATCATATTTTTGGATTACCGGGGCTGTTATGTAGCCGCTCAATGGGGGGATCAACTGATCCATTAACGTTATATGGTCCAAAAGGTTTAAAACAGTATGTCGAAACAGTACTGACCCTGAGCAGCTCTTATATGACTTATCCTCTTGAAATGATCGAAATAGAGCCAGGGCAGTTGTTTGATGATGGTGAGTTAATCGTGACAGCCTACCCGCTTGACCATCGCGTTGAATGCTATGGTTACCGTATTGAAGAACATCCTAAACGAGGTTCATTAGATGTTGATAAATTAGCGCAAGATAACATTCCACGCGGCCCGTGGATGCAAGCGTTAAAGGCCGGTGAAACTATTATGTTAGCCGACGGTCGCCGTGTTAATGGTGCTGATTATTTAGGTAAGCCAAAGCCTGGCAAAGTCATTGCGATTTTTGGGGATACCAAACCAACGGAACAGGCTCTTTTCTTGGCAAAGAATGCCGATGTTATGGTGCATGAAACGACGCTGGAAAATGCGTATCATGAAAAAGCCAATGATCGGGGGCACAGTACCACAGGGCAAGCGGCGCAGTTAGCGCGAGACGCGGGTGTGAAACGTTTTATTGCGACGCATATCAGTGGTCGTTATAGCGCTGAAGATATGCCAATGCTGCTGGCGGAGTGCCAAGCCATTTTCCCTAATACCGAGATAGCGAGCGACTATTTAACCATTAAAATCTAGAGCGATGGCATGGCCTCTTGTTCGCTAATAGATGAACTCGGCACGTTATCATGCGTGTCGAAAAAATAGGCAGTAAATTGGATATCACTGCTGTCAGTAAATGACTTTCACAAACCCATTGCGGCAATAGGTTTCATATTCATCAGCGAGTTGCCGATTGGTAATAATGACATCAAATTGCGAAAGTTCCCCCATATTGGCCGTGGCGACTTCATCAAACAGGTTGTATTTGGCGAGCAAAATTTTGCGGATTGATTTTTCCATCGCTTTTTTCTTCATTGCTAAATCGTCTAAGTTATAGCATGTGACGCCATAGTGACTATGAATACCGGCAGCCGAGATAAAGGCTTTTTTCGGGTTAATCGAATCAAGGAGAGAAGGTTGGGTCGGGTTATAAAATGAGTCGCTTTTAGGGCGATATTCCCCCCCACAGAGTAATGCGGTGGCATTTTTTTTCTGGCTTAGAGCCAAAAAAACGTTATGTGAATAACAAATCCCTGTAAAGCTTATCTCTTCTGGGATCAAGGCGATTAAGGTGGCCATTTCGATCCCATTATCGAAAAAGATCACATCGTCTTCTGACACCATACTCGCCGCTAAATTGGGGATATGTAGCTCTTCGGTTTGATCGGGGGTAAAGATGTCGGCTTGAGGATCATTTTGTGCCAGTGAGGAAGGTTGGGTGACAGAAACGATATAACCACCAAGCAGAGACATTGGAATAGGCCCTTCGGTCTCGGCATTCAGATCACGGCGGATCGTCATTTCAGAGACTTCAAGTATTCTTGCGGCATCTTTAAGGTGAATTCTTCCTGAGCGTTTAATACATTCACTCAAACGACGAAGGCGTTCTTTTTGTTTCGTTTCTATCACCGATCAATCCTTTCTTTATTGGCGCGGGCTAACCGCGCCCCAACATTTAGTAGCCATTAGAGGTTACACTGTTTCCCGAAACAATCGCTACACTGGCACTTGCCCCAACGCGATTAGCTCCGGCTTTGATCATTTTTTCTGCGGTTTCGCGATCACGCACACCACCTGATGCTTTAACGCCGATTTTATCACCAACGACTTTACGCATTAACGCGACATGGTGCTCTGTAGCGCCCATTGTACTGAAACCTGTTGAAGTTTTCACAAAACCAACGTTTAATGTGCGGCAAATTTCACAAACTTGGGTGATTTCATCATCGGTTAATAGGCAAGTTTCCAAAATAACTTTTAAAGTTGCCTCACCACAAGCCGCTAAAACGGCGGCAATATCTTGGCGAACGAACTCAAGGTCACCACTTTTTAGCATACCAACGTTAATCACCATATCAACTTCATTAGCACCACGGCGTACGGCTTCTGCGGCTTCAAATGCTTTGGCCTCAGTTAAGCATGCACCGAGCGGAAAGCCTACCACACAACAGACCATAACATCGCTGTTTTTCAGACATTCGCTGGCTAAAGGAACATAACCTGTGTTCACGCAGACAGAAGCAAAGTGGTGCTCTGCGGCTTCGGCACAAAGCTGTTTGATGTCATTGACGGTTGCATTGGCGGCCAACAGAGTATGATCGATATATTGTGCTATATTTTTCATGTAAATTTTTCCTATTGAGAATAGAGAGAGTCAATAATAAGGAATGAAAAAATGTGGCGGATATGACACTTGCTCATTCGTTATTCGCGATCTTAATCACGAATGATATTTATGCAACATGATAATGTTAATATAGTATCATAATGTGATTTATTTAACATGAGAGGCGTTATGGATATAGCAGTTATAGGTTCAAATATGGTCGATCTGATCACTTATACGGATCAGATGCCAAAAGAGGGTGAGACCTTGGAGGCGCCTGCATTTAAAATCGGCTGTGGTGGTAAAGGTGCCAATCAAGCGGTTGCTGCGGCAAAACTTAATTCAAAAGTGATTATGTTAACAAAAGTCGGTGATGATATTTTTGCTGATAACACCATTCGTAATCTTGAGTCTTATGGTATTAACACCCGTTATGTGGAAAAAGTGCCATGTACTTCTAGCGGTGTAGCACCGATTTTTGTTAATCCGAATTCTGCTAATCGCATTCTCATTGTGAAAGGAGCAAATAAATTTTTATCCCCTGAAGATATTGAGCGTGCGGCTGACGATTTGAAAAAATGCAAATTGATCGTATTGCAGCTTGAGGTTCAATTAGAAACGGTTTATCACGCGATTGCTTTTGGTAACAAACATAACATTCCTGTATTGCTGAATCCTGCACCAGCACAGCGTACGTTAGATCTTGATTTTGCTTGTCGTTGTGATTTCTTTGTGCCGAATGAAACTGAGCTTGAGATCCTCACTAATATGCCTGTTGATTCGATGGAAAACATCCGCCGTGCAGCCAAGTCTTTGCTCGATAAAGGGTTGAAAAATCTTATCGTCACGTTGGGTGATAAAGGTGCACTCTGGATGACTCGCGATAACGAGTTGTTGATCCCTGCCATTAAAGTGAATGCGGTGGATACCAGTGGTGCAGGGGATGCTTTTATTGGCTGTTTCTCTCATTATTATGTGCATACAGGCAATATCGCGGAAGCTTTGAAAAAGGCTGTCATGTTTTCTGCATTTAGTGTGACAGGTAAAGGAACGCAATCCTCTTATCCAAGTATTGAAGAATTTGCTGAATTCGTGCAGCTTAAATCGTGAATCGCTAAGAGCGAGAGTGGCAATTAGGCTGATAAGCTCATAAGGCTGACTCATGTGAGAAAGTTTTATTCCTTATGGCTAATTATCAGCCTAAATCGATGAGCTGCGGTGCTTACACGCTTCAATTAAATCTTGTAATAGCGACTTCGCTTCGGCAATCACATAAGTTTGGCATTGACTGTCTACCATCATGGCAACTGTCATATTTGCGCCATCCATATCTGGCAATATCTCTGTCATAAAGTGGGTCAGTGTTAGCTTGGTTGCCGTACACTTGGCCCATTGAGCATTAAGATTACGCTGTGCATAGGCTTGAGCAGGCCAAACAGATAATAATAAGCGTCTATTATTATCTCGCATGGTAACAAGCTCCTCTTGGCAGAAAATCACCCAAACTTCCCCCCAATCGGCAACTTTACTGACAAAATAGCGGTATTTTTGTTGTAGATTTAATCGAAGTACAGTATCAATTTCTTTGGGATCAGGGGTAAACATTATGCGTTATATCCATATTAGATAGTCTAAAAAAACAGTTGATAATTGTTGAGAAAATCACGTTTAAAGTTGCTATCTTAGTGAGGTTTTTTTATTGCTGCGTTTGATCCATCAAGAGTTTATCGAAAATAGCGTAGTAGACATATAAGTTTTATTAAAAAGTAAAATGGGCAGCTTGGAGCGGTGAGATATGATTGATTCATTACTCGAAAAATATGCCATTGGCGTTACTATCGTTGCGGTGTGTTTAGCCGTGGCTATTATTTTCGAGATGATAAGTAAAAAACGTAGGCATAAGCATAAGAATAAAAGTATTTTTATTCATGTTATTCAGACCGCTGTGCTGTGTAGTATGGTGATGGTTGCCGCTCAATATTTGGATATGGCGGCAACGGATTTTAATTTAACCTTTATTTCAACTCCGCTGATTAATTTCATCACAGTTGCCATCATTGCGATCATTCTCGTGCGTAAGCTGTTTCAGCTCGTCAATAGACTTGAAAAAACGCAAATAAAAAGAGGAAGTGATCCAACCTCTGCACGTATTATCGCTCGAGTCTTTAAAACCACCATTTTTGTCGTAATGGTTTTACTATTTGGCGAACATTTCGGCATGAGCCTATCGGGGTTGATGGCCTTCGGCGGGATTGGCGGCATTGCTATCGGTATGGCTGGTAAAGATATTCTGAGTAACTTCTTCTCAGGGATCATGCTTTACTTTGATAGGCCTTTTAATATCGGCGATTGGGTTAGCTCACCCGACAGAAACATTGAAGGTACGGTGGTTGAGATTGGTTGGCGAATTACTAAAATTATCACCTTTGACCATCGACCCTTGTATATCCCTAACTCACTCTTTTCATCGATAAGCGTTGAAAACCCTGGGCGTATGACTAACCGCCGAATCAAAACGTCATTAGGTCTGCGCTATGAAGATGCTGATAAAATCGGCGCTATTGTGAGTGATATTCGGACTATGTTGCAACAAGAGCCAAGTATTGATACTGGGCAAACATTATTAGTCTATTTTGATGAGTTTGCGGATTCGTCACTGAATATTATGGTGTATTGTTTTACGAAAACTACCGTGTGGGCCGAATGGTTAGCCGCACAACAAGAAGTCTATTTAAAAATAATTGCCATCGTCAAACAGCATGGTGCGGACTTCGCTTATCCTACACAGACACTGTATATGGAAAAAAACAACTAAGCTCCCAGTTTAGAGAAATTGGCCGACTAATATTCTGCTAATAGGCTTAATGTTAGTCGGTTAATGAATTTCGCACCCATTTCTCCTTGTTTAATGCTGATAACTTAAAAATGGCATAGAAATTTTTTATGCTATTAAACAGTAGGTTATCAAATATTATCTCCTCCCGAAAAATTAGAATTATTCCCGCACTGTATGGCAATTCCAATCTGATTTCCTATCAAGTATATTGTCGGCCTCTTTTCCTCAGCTAACTAAGAGCCAGACTGTTATGAAAAAAATCAATGTGGCATGTAGCCAGGGGGTCGCTATCTACTTTACGGGAGAATTCCAATGGGTAGATATTCGCGATGCACAGTTAAACAATATTGCTGCTGTTGTGCTATCCGAGTTGGATGCCAATCAAGGGCTGTGGAAAAGGGTTGCAGAGAGTAAACTCAGTATTCCGCTGTTTATCATTAGTGATAAACAGCTTCCAGATGATATCCCTCATCCTCCTTATTTAACGGGAATTTTGCCGCCTGCACCGGCTGAGCGTAGTGAAAATAGTCGTCAATTATTTGCAGCGGCAAATCACTATCTTGAACAGCTATTACCGCCATTTTTTGCGCGAATGATGGATTATGCTGCGGGGCATAATGTCACTTTTGCTTGTCCGGGTCATCAAGGTGGACAATTTTTTCGCCGCCATCCAACTGGCGAACAGTTTTACCAATTTTATGGCGAAAACCTATTTCGTACCGACTTGTGTAATGCTGATGTCGCGATGGGAGACCTGCTGATCCATGAAGGGGCTGCGAAAGAAGCACAGAAATTTGCGGCTCGCGTATTTAATGCAGATAAAACCTATTTTGTACTAAACGGCACCTCTTCTTCCAATAAAGTCGTGTTAAATGCCTTGCTAACACCGGGAGACTTGGTTTTATTCGATCGCAATAATCATAAATCAAACCACCATGGCGCCCTGATCCAAGCGGGTGCAACACCGGTTTACCTTGAAACGGCACGTAACCCATTTGGTTTTATCGGGGGAATCGATGCGCATTGTTTTGAAGAGGACTACTTGCGTTCATTGATTAATGACGTCATGCCTGAAAAAAATACGCGTGAACGTCCATTCCGCTTAGCGGTGATCCAGCTCGGTACTTATGACGGCACGGTTTACAATGCAAGGCAGGTTGTCGATAAAATTGGTCATTTATGTGAGTATATTTTGTTCGATTCTGCGTGGGTTGGCTACGAACAATTTATCCCTATGATGCGCCAATGTTCGCCACTATTACTTGAATTAAATGAAAATGATCCTGGTATTATGGTGACTCAATCGGTGCATAAACAATTGGCAGGGTTCTCGCAAGCGTCGCAAATCCATAAAAAAGATAATCATATTAAAGGGCAAGAGCGCTTTGTCTCGCATAAAAAGCTGAATAACGCTTTTATGATGCACGCGTCTACCAGTCCATTTTATCCGCTGTTTGCCTCGTTAGATGTCAATGCGCGTATGCATCAAGGGGATGCAGGGGAAATGATGTGGATGGAGTGCGTAAGACTTGGCATTGAGGTTAGAAAAGCCATTATCAACCACTGCCATTATTTTAGACCCTTTGTGCCTGAATTTGTCGACCGAAAACCATGGCAAGAGTACCCAACGGCGCAAATTGCTTCTGAACAGCGCTTCTTTAATTTTATTCCTAATGAACGTTGGCATGCGTTTGAAGGGTATGCGGAAAATCAATATTTTGTTGACCCTTGTAAGTTGATGCTAACAACGCCGGGTATCGATGCTCAAAGTGGTGAATACGAATCCTTTGGCGTTCCGGCGACTATATTGGCGCATTTCTTACGTGAACATGGTGTGATCCCCGAGAAATGTGACTTAAATTCCATCCTATTTTTACTCACCCCTGCAGAGAGTAAAGAGAAATTAGAGCTACTAGTTACCCATTTGGTTCGTTTTGAACAATTACTGGATGAAGATGCTTCACTGGAAGAAGTGTTACCGTCCGTTTATCAACGCTACCAAGAGCATTATCAAGGCTACACATTACGTCGTTTGTGCCAAGAAATGCACCAGTTGAGTGTTCAGTACAATATTAAGCAATTGCAAAAAGAGATGTTCCGTAAGCAGCATTTTCCGACAGTGAAAATGAACCCACAACAAGCGCACCTTGAGTTTATTCGCGGCAACGTGGAGCTGCTTCCTCTATGTGAGCTAGAAGGGCGTATTGCCGCTGAGGGGGCGCTGCCTTATCCTCCGGGCGTACTGTGTGTGGTGCCCGGTGAAGTTTGGGAAGGGCCTGTCTTGCGTTACTTCCAAGCTTTGGAGGCGGGGATCAACTTGCTTCCGGGATTTGCGCCTGAGCTACAAGGGGTATATATCCCGAAAACAGAAGATGGACAAAAACGTGTCTATGCGCATGTTTTGAAGTAAACATTTTTTAAATCGGCGAAAGCTCATAGATTTTACTTTGTTAGCTGGTTACATTGGGAGCTTTAATAAAAGGCTCCCTTTTAATTCAATAAGGTAAGGTGTATGGCAAAGAAAATCATCCTTGATTGCGACCCCGGACATGACGATGCAATTGCGATGCTATTAGCTTATGGCAACCCTGAAATTGACTTACTGGCAGTGACGACCGTTGCTGGTAACCAAACGCTTGAAAAAGTGACTCGCAATGCCTTAGCCGTTGCTGAAATGGCAAAAATTCGTGGTATTCCTTTTGCTGCCGGCTCCTCACGACCACTGGTACGTGAAGTTGAAATTGCCCCCGATATTCATGGTGACTCTGGGTTAGATGGTCCTCAACTACCTGAGCCATCGTTGACTTTGGAAAACTGCCATGCGGTAGAATTGATCATTAAATTGATCATGTCGCATCCACCCAAAACAATCACTTTAGTGCCTACTGGGGCGCTAACCAATATCGCATTAGCCGCAAGGTTGGAGCCACGTATCGTCGAACGCGTCAAAGAAGTCGTGCTGATGGGCGGAGGCTACCATGTAGGAAATTGGAGTCCTGTGGCTGAGTTTAATATCAAAATTGATCCAGAAGCGGCACATATTGTTTTTAATGAAAAATGGCCACTAACGATGGTTGGTTTAGATCTCACCCATCAAGCGCTTGCCACCACAGATATCGTTGCTAACATTGCTGACGTGGGAACACCCTGCGCGAAATTTGTCGTCGAATTACTCGATTTCTTTGGCAAAATGTATAAACAAGCACAAGGATTTGATGCTCCACCAGTGCATGATCCCTGTGCCGTTGCCTATGTTATCGACCCTTCCGTCATGACGACACAGCGCGTACCTGTAGATATTGAACTGACAGGAACTCTCACCCTTGGAATGACTGTGGCCGATTTCCGCCATCCGGCTCCTGAAGATTGCCATACTCAGGTTGCCGTCAAACTCGATCATGCTAAGTTTTGGCAATTGGTCGTCGATGCATTAAAAAATATTGGTTAGTGAATAAGACAGTTTATAGGATAAATAAGATAAAAAACTGACGTTCGATAATCACGCTGTAGTTTAAGGAATATATGGATGAATCAAGAACTTGAAGATTTACCTTACGATACGTTAATCGAGCGAAGTATGAATGCTCTACAGCATAAAAGCCAATTCCACTGTGATACTTGGCATCTTGATCAGGCGAGTTGGTCAGTCGATCAAGAAGAGGGCACAATTGTTTTTCATGCTCCAGACGGTCTCGTTGCTGTTGCTCCCGTGCAAATCATTGGTACTTATGATCAAAACCAAGGGAGTTGGATGTGGGGATGGGCAAATAGCTCGATTGAGGAGCCATTGTTACAAGACGCATTGGCTGTACAAGAATTTGCTGAACGCAAAGGTTATGAGCAGCTTACCGATGCGATGTGTGACATCTCGGAAAATGAAGCATGGCTATTTACGGCACTCGCTTGCGAATTGAATCAGCAGCAAGGGGCTTATCGTGGGGTCGCAGGGAGCACATTGATTTTTATGACCTTTGGTGAGGTCAAACTGCATAAAACCCAAGCATAATCATGGGTTATGATTGCCATAATGTTATATTTTAAATAGGAGCCCACAGTATGCTGGCGATTGCGCTTGAAGCGGCAAAATCAGTCAGAGCGATGACCGTAGAAGCATTTCAAGGTGCGGGCAGTTTTGACTATAAGCCCGACCGTTCAGTGGTCACGGAAACAGATTTACGTGTTGAGTCGGCATTGCGTGAGCACTTTGCCCAACACACACCGGATGTGCCGATCCTTGGTGAAGAATTTGGCCTTGAAGGCGATACTGTTTTTGAATCTGGATGGGTGATTGACCCGATTGATGGCACGCGTGCCTTTATTTATGGCATTCCACTCTTTAGCACTTTGATTGCTTATGTTGAAAAGGGGGAGCCTATCGTTGGGGTGATCAGCTTCCCTGTCATTTCAACGGTAGTTTACGCAGCAAAAGGGCAAGGTTGCTACTTGGAAACACATAACGGTTTATCTCGGCGGCTAACATTAGGTACTGATGCGCCTAAAGAGGTCGCTAATGCCGTCATTTCCGCATCGGGGATCCACAGTAGCACTTACAATCAACGAGAAGGTACAACGATTTACCATCTTGACCGTGTTGTCAGTTGCGCTCGCGACTTTATTTTTGCCAACGATGCTTACCAGCATGCCATGGTGGCAACAGGGCGTCTACATGGGGCCATTGATACGATTATGAAACCGTGGGATAGCGCAGCATTGATACCATGTATTCGTGAAGCGGGGGGGGATGTATGTTCGTTAAGTGGTGAGCGCGATAACGTCATGTTTAGTGGCAGCCTATTGAGTGCCTCAACGCCTGAACTTGCCGATCAACTGGTTAAGTTAATGAACCCGTAAATAGAGTAAACTCGACCGTAGGTAATGAAAGTTTCTACTCTAAAAAAATCGGCGTGCTTTATGGCAGCAAATCAGTTTTACGGCGGGGAGCCGTCATTTGTTGAGGACACCAAAGCCATGGTGTCCTTAGTCGTGTTTCCAATACAGCAAAAACAGATTAAATAGGTTAAGATACACCGAAACACGTCAAATATAAAAATGACTGAAAACAAGGTTTTTCAAGGTATGACAGGCTATAAAAACATAAATCGATTTTCCGTTGCGCCGATGCTCGACTGGACTGACCGCCATTGCCGATATTTTCATCGCTTATTGAGCAAAAATACGTTGCTCTATACTGAAATGGTTACAACAGGTGCCATTATTCATGGTAAGGGCGATTATCTGGCATTTAGTGAAGAAGAGCAGCCAGTAGCATTACAGCTGGGGGGGAGCGACCCTGAGGCATTAGCGCAATGTGCAAAGTTGGCGCAAGAGCGTGGTTATGATGAAATCAACCTCAATGTTGGTTGCCCTTCAGACCGCGTACAAAATGGTCGTTTTGGCGCTTGCCTAATGGCGGATGCTCAGCTTGTGGCTGATTGCGTGAAAGCGATGCAGGATGTTGTGTCGATACCTGTCACAGTGAAAACACGCATTGGCATTGATGAGCAAGATAGCTACGAATTCCTGTGTGATTTTATTGATACCGTCTCAACTAAAGGCGGTTGTGAAATGTTTATCATCCATGCGCGTAAGGCGTGGTTATCCGGCCTAAGTCCGAAAGAAAACCGTGAAATTCCTCCATTGGACTATCCGCGCGTTTATCAGCTAAAACGGGATTTTCCCCACTTAACCATGGCGATTAACGGGGGAATAAAAACACTGGAAGAGGCAAAAGAGCATTTACGTCACCTTGATGGCGTGATGGTAGGGCGTGAAGCCTATCAAAATCCCTCTATTTTGACCGCGGTAGATAACCAATTATTCGATAGCCAATTACCCGTGGTGAATGCGGTGGATGCTGTGCGCCAAATGTTCCCGTATATCGAAAAAGAGTTATCACAAGGCACTTATCTTGGTCATATCACTCGTCATATGTTAGGGATATTTCAAGGAATACCCGGTGCTCGCCAATGGCGGCGCTATTTGAGTGAAAATGCCCATAAGAAAGGGGCTGATTTGGCGGTGGTCGAGCAGGCTCTTGCATTCGTCACCCGCGACCAATTGTAGTGTGAGGTGCCAACCGTCGTTGGCATCTCACTCAAAATTATGGGATTAGCAGGCTAGAGCCTTGGGTTTTTCTCGACTCTAATGTGCGGTGGGCCGTTTGCACATCTTTCAAGGCAAAGATCTGTTTTTCAGGGACATCCACATTCAATTTGCCACTTAAGATCATATCAAACAGCGCATGGCTTGCCTGATCTAACTCCGCCCGATTAGTGACATAGACCCCTAATGATGGGCGAGTGACGTATAAGCCGCCTTTTTGGTTTAAAATCCCTAAGTTCACGCCGGTCACAGGGCCGGATGCGTTACCAAAGCTCACCATTAAACCTCGGCGTTTTAGTGAATCTAATGAGGCAATCCAAGTTGATTGGCCCACTGAGTCGTACACGACATTCACCTTTTCACCTTGAGTGATCTCTTTGACTCGTGCCGCGATATCTTCTGTTTGATAATTGATGACTTCCCATGCCCCCGCCGCTTTAGCGCGCTCTGCTTTTTCAGCGCTGCCAACGGTACCAATCATTTTAGCGCCAAGCGCTTTTGCCCATTGGCAAGCAATCAGGCCTACACCACCCGCAGCCGCATGGAATAAAAAGATTTCATCTCGTTTGATTTGATAGGTTTGATTCAGCAGATAATAGACAGTCATACCTTTCAGGCCACAGGCGGCAGCCTGTTGAAATGAAATTCCATCAGGAAGATGGGCAACAGCATGTTCAGGAACATTATGAACTTCACTATAAGCACCTAGCGGGCCTTGAGCATACATCACTCGGTCACCTGGGCGAAAACCTGTCACTTGGGAGCCGGTTTTTACCACAATGCCCGCAGCTTCAGTACCAAGCCCCGATGGTAAACTCGCGACGGGGTATAACCCACTACGGACATAAGTATCAATATAGTTGATGCCGATTGCATGATTTTCTATCTGAATTTCGTTATCGGCAGGCTCTTTTAGGTCGAAATCGGAATAGCTGAGAACTTCTGGGCCACCATGTTGTGCAAATTCAATACGTTTTACCATGATCATCTCCGATAGGAACAGTCTGCTTGTACTTGTCGTATAATCAAATTACCGGCTGGATGATGGGCAGACAACGCCCATTTTCTCATCGCTGGCTCAATAGGGATAATTTCTTGCCTTCAACAAACAACACAAATGATTTCGCGTTTGATTTGCCTACCATATCAATCACGCAATAATAACGCTATGGTTTGATGATAGAATTATTGGTTAGTGCCACAACGACGAAAGGCACAATACCCGTTAGAAAAACACAAAGAAAGCCAACGTCAGTAACAAGTTTGGCGTATACTAATGTGCTAGTTAATTATGGATGTGGATAAGAAAGTATGGCTAAGAAATACCCTTCAGAAAACAAGTACAGTGCGCCGCGCGATCAGCAAATGGAAGGCTTAAAACTTCCACCACACTCTATCGAAGCCGAGCAGTCTGTATTGGGAGGGTTGATGCTGGATAATGACCGTTGGGATACTGTTTCCGAGCGTGTCACCCATGCAGACTTTTACAGTCATCCGCATCGTACCATTTTTGCTCAAATGCAAACTCTGCTCGAGCAGGGTAAACCCATCGATTTGATCACATTATCCGAATCCCTTGAACAGGAAGGTAAATTGGATGATGTCGGGGGGTTTGCTTACCTTGCCGAGTTATCAAAAAATACCCCAAGTGCTGCGAATATCAATGCTTACGCCGACATCGTCCGCGAACGTGCTGTTGTGCGTGACATGATCAAAGTCGCGAATGATATCGCCGATGCGGGTTACGACCCACAGGGGCGTAGCAGTGAAGATTTACTCGATTTTGCCGAAACGAAGGTGTTCCAAATTGCAGAGTCGAGAGCGAATAAGGACGAAGGGCCAAAAGATATTGAAGCAATTTTGGCTGAAACCATTGAAAAAATAGAAAAACTGTATCAGCAACCTCACGATGGTGTGACAGGGGTGTCGACAGGTTACCAAGATCTCGATAAGAAAACGGCGGGTCTACAAGGCTCTGACCTTATTATTGTTGCAGCTCGTCCATCAATGGGGAAAACCACTTTTGCGATGAACTTGTGTGAAAATGCAGCGATGACGGAAGAAAAACCCGTGTTGATCTTCAGTTTGGAGATGCCCGGTAGCCAGATCATGATGCGTATGTTGGCCTCCTTATCGCGTGTTGATCAAACACGTATTCGTACAGGCCAGCTTGACGACGAGGACTGGGCGCGTATTTCTAGCACCATGGGGATTCTGTCAGAAAAGCGCAACATGTACATCGATGACTCCTCTGGCTTAACACCAACAGAAGTACGTTCCCGTGCGCGTCGTATCTATCGAGAGCATGGTGGTTTAAGTCTGATTATGATTGACTATTTACAGTTAATGAGAGTCCCTGCATTATCGGATAACCGTACACTTGAAATTGCTGAAATTTCTCGGTCACTGAAGGCATTAGCTAAAGAACTTAATGTGCCTGTTGTGGCGCTATCACAGCTTAACCGGAGCTTGGAACAACGCGCGGATAAACGTCCAGTCAACTCAGACTTACGTGAATCAGGCTCTATTGAGCAGGATGCTGACCTTATTATGTTTATCTATCGTGATGAGGTTTATCACGATAACAGTGACTTGAAAGGGGTGGCGGAAATCATTATCGGTAAACAGCGTAACGGTCCGATTGGTACGGTTCGATTAACGTTCAATGGTCAATGGTCTCGCTTTGATAACTATGCGGGGCCTGCCTATGACGATGAGTGATCTGTCATACTAAAAGCGGCAGTGTTGTTGACTAGGCTCATGTGGGCTAGTCAGATGAGTATGTATGCAGCAAGCGGCTTATCTATCTTTGGCGCTGAGCTGCATCTTGGATGATTTATAAGAAAGTAAAAAGAGGACATAATGAAAGCGGCAACCGCTTTAATTAACCGCCGCGCTCTGCGACATAATCTGCAACGAGTTAGAGAACTCGCACCACACAGCCGTTTAATTGCCATTGTTAAAGCAAATGCTTATGGCCATGGATTAACCGAAGTCAGCACCACCCTTGAAGATCTCGTTGATGGTTTTGGTGTCGCCCGACTTAAAGAAGCTCTGGCACTGAGGGAACGAGGGATAACGGCTCCTATTGTATTACTTGAAGGTTTTTTCGAACATTCTGATCTCCCCTTGTTAGTGGAACATCAAATCGATACGGTTATCCACTGTGTTGAACAGCTTGCAATGCTGGAAGCAACCGAATTGGCGAACCCGATTAAAGTTTGGATGAAACTCGACACAGGCATGCACCGCTTAGGCGTGTTGCCTCAAGATGCGGAAGCATTCTATCAGCGCTTGCAAGCGTGTAAAAACGTCAAACACCCCATCAATATTATCAGCCATTTCTGTCAGGCTGATGAACCTGAATTACCGACAACAGCAAATCAAATTCACTGCTTTAAACAGTTTGTTGCCAATAAGGCCGGAGAAAAATCGATTGCGGCATCGGCAGGGATCTTATTATGGCCAGATGCCCATTATGACTGGGTTAGGCCGGGGATCATCATGTATGGTGCCTCCCCTCAAGAAGGCACATCCGCCGAGCATTTTGGCTTACAAAGTGTGATGACACTAAAATCAACATTGATTGCTGTTAGGGAGCATGCTGCTGGGCAATGTGTGGGTTATGGTGCAACATGGTGTAGCCAGCGTGACACTCGGTTGGGCGTTGTTGCGATAGGTTATGGTGATGGTTATCCCCGAAGCGCGCCTTCAGGTACGCCAGTTTTGGTAAATGGGCGAAAAGTGCCTATTGTAGGACGAGTTTCAATGGATATGATCACCGTTGATCTTGGGCCAAATGCCAATGATAAAGTGGGTGATGAGGTGATTTTATGGGGGAAATCTCTGCCAGTTGAAGAAATCGCCGCACAAACAGGCATTATCAATTATGAGTTACTGACTAAATTAACCTCAAGAGTTGTCATGGAATATGTAGACGAATAGCAAACAAAGGGTTATTTTCAAAAGACGAAACAAAAAAATATTATTTTTATCTGATTATGGAGATGTACTGTGTACCAACATGTTGATTCTTACCCGGGCGATCCGATCTTATCGCTGATGGATGAATTTAATAAAGATACTCGTGAAAACAAGATCAACCTGAGTATCGGCTTATACTATGATGGGGAAGGTAAAACACCTGAGCTGAAAACTGTTGGTCATGCGAAAGCGGAATTAAACAAGTTACCAGCAAGCGCGTCACTGTATTTACCGATGGAAGGTCTCAAAGATTATCGCCTAGAGATCCAAAAATTACTCTTCGGTGCTGATTGTCCTCTTATTGCGCAAGAACGTATCGCGACAGTACAAACTATCGGTGGTTCAGGGGCACTAAAATTGGGTGCGGATTTCCTCAACCATTACTTCCCTAAATCAGAGGTGTGGTGCAGTGACCCTACATGGGAAAACCATGCATCAATTTTCTCTGGAGCAGGTACTAAAGTTCACTATTACCCTTACTTTGATGAAAAGAGCAAAGGGGTAAAATTTGCTGAAATGCTGGCAACATTTAAGACATTGCCAGAAAATAGCATCATTTTAATGCACCCTTGCTGCCATAACCCAACCGGTTCAGATCTCACGCCAGAGCAGTGGGATGAAGTGACTAAAGTGGCTAAGGCACAAAAACTGATCCCATTCTTGGATATTGCATATCAAGGATTTGCGGAAGGTATTGAAGAAGATGCTTATGCTATCCGTGCGATGGTAAAAGCAGGCTTGCCTGTGTTTGTGAGTAATTCATTCTCTAAAATTTTTGGTATCTATGGTGAACGTGCTGGTGGTTTGTCAGTTATTTGTGAAAGCCAAGAAGAACGTGACCGCGTATTAGGCCAATTAAAAGCAGGGGTACGTCGCCTATACTCAAGCCCACCGTCAAATGGGGCTAAAATTGTGGCGCAAGTTCTCACAAACAGTGAACAGAAAGCACAATGGTTGAAGGAAGTTGAAGAGATGCGCGTACGTATTTTAGAAATGCGTACTGTTCTGGTGGATGAACTGAAAAAAGCACTACCAGAAAAAAACTTTGACCATCTGTTAAAACAACGCGGTATGTTTAGTTACACAGGCTTCTCGAAAGAGCAGGTTGCGCGTTTGAAAGATGAGTTTGCTGTCTACTTAGTGGGTACGGGGCGTGTTTGTATGGCTGGTGTAAACCGTCATAATGTTCAACGTATTGTTGAAGCGTTCGCTGCTGTAAGCAAATAATTCGTGAATTATTGATTAAAAAACGCGGGTTTTGCCCTAATGCTTGTCAGTTAAGTCATTAATATCGCCGTAACGGATACCGTTGCGGCTTTTTCTTTACTGCTCAAGAGTAATGCCTTTGTCGCCTACTAGGTAGTACAAAACTTCCAGCCATAGCCAATATCTCATTGATGAATTTCGGTATTTTCCCCGGAGCTACTGCGGAAAGTAGGCTTAGACTTGAGCCATGGAAAGAGAACGAAAAAGAGAGATTTCCATTACAGCCCATACCATCATTCCCATCGGAAGACGGCGTTTTCTTATTGTAACAATCCCAGTATCCACGAGACATTCGTCAATGAGTTCAGCGGAAAGGAGCTCAGAAAGGGCTGTAAATTATTTTGGCGAAAAAGCCTGAACAGTCTTGAGAGCTTGACTAAGTAACATAAAAAAATCCGTAATCTTGGGATGATTACGGATTTTTACAGCACTGTAGGATCGTTCAACCTATTATTGAGTTCTTAACTGACTGATCGGCATTAGGGTTTTGCCCGCGTTTTTCGATTTCAAAATAAGGCGCTGTCACGCTTGTGGTTAGTAGCCCCGTGCTAAGATGGGTTTTAAGAAACGAGCAGTATGCGATTTTTCACATTCAGCTACTTCTTCAGGTGTACCAGCAATCAAGATTTCACCGCCACCACTTCCCCCTTCAGGGCCTAAATCAACAATCCAATCAGCGGTTTTGATCACATCTAAGTTATGTTCAATGACGACAATCGTATTGCCTTGGTCACGTAATTGATGCAGTACCGTCAAAAGCTGCTGAATATCGGCAAAATGCAGCCCAGTGGTTGGCTCATCAAGGATATAGATGGTTTGCCCAGTACCGCGTTTCGATAGCTCACGAGCCAGTTTCACACGTTGTGCTTCACCACCGGATAAGGTCGTCGCTGATTGGCCTAAGCGGATATAGGATAACCCCACATCCATCAAGGTTTGCAGCTTACGAGCCAGTGCTGGCACAGCATCAAAGAAATCACGAGCCTCTTCGATAGTCATATCAAGCACTTCGTGGATACTTTTGCCTTTATATTTTATCTCTAATGTTTCGCGGTTATAGCGCTTACCTTTACATTGATCACAGGGCACATAAACGTCAGGTAAGAAGTGCATTTCAACTTTGATAACACCATCACCTTGGCAGGCTTCACAGCGCCCCCCTTTAACGTTAAAGCTAAAACGACCTGGATTGTAGCCACGAGTACGAGATTCCGGTACACCAGCAAATAACTCACGAATCGGTGTAAACACCCCTGTATAAGTCGCTGGATTTGAGCGAGGCGTTCGCCCGATAGGGCTTTGGTCGATATCGATGACTTTGTCAAAGTGTTCAAGCCCTTCAACATCAAGATAAGGTGCTGGTGTAATTGTGGTGGCACCATTCAATTGACGTTGTGCGATAGGGAATAAGGTATCGTTGATCAATGTGGATTTCCCTGAACCCGATACCCCAGTGATACAGGTAAATAGGCCAACAGGAAGCTTTAAGGTCACATTTTTCAGGTTATTCCCTTTAGCGCCAAACAGTTTGAGCATCTTGTCTTTATTGACGGGAACCCGTTTTTTAGGGATATCAATGCGCCGTTCGCCACTTAGGAACTTGCCTGTTAAAGAGTCTGTATTGGCGACAATATCTTCTAAGGTGCCTTGTGCAACGATTTGACCACCATGGACGCCAGCCCCCGGACCAATATCAATGATATGATCTGCGGCGCGAATAGCATCTTCATCGTGCTCTACCACAATAACGGTATTACCTAGATTGCGTAGATGAATGAGGGTTTCCAACAAGCGATCATTATCGCGTTGATGGAGACCGATTGACGGTTCATCCAGAACATACATGACCCCGACAAGGCCTGCACCAATTTGACTAGCGAGACGGATACGTTGCGCCTCACCGCCCGATAAAGTATCTGCCGAACGAGAAAGCGTTAAGTAATTAAGACCAACATTCACCAAAAATTTTAATCGGTCACTAATTTCTTTAAGGACTTTTTCTGCAATTTTTGCCCGTTGCCCGCTGAGTTTAAGATTTTGGAAAAACGCCATCGCATGACCAATACTGTAGTCAGCAATTTCAGGCAACGTGGTATTTTCGACAAAAACAAAACGCGCCTCTTTACGTAAACGTGTTCCGTGACATGTCACACAAGGGCGATTGCTAATGTATTTGGCGAGTTCTTCCCGTACCGCCGTTGATTCCGTTTCTTTATAGCGGCGTTCCATGTTATTGAGCACCCCTTCAAAAGGGTGGTGACGAACCGTAATATCGCCGCGATCATTACGATATTTGAACTCAATCGTCTCTTTACCTGAGCCGTACAGAATAATTTTCTGAATGGAAGGACTCAGAGAATCATAAGGGGCTTCAACATCAAATTTATAATGCTCAGCAAGGGATTGCAGCATTTGGAAGTAGTAGAAGTTCCGGCGATCCCAGCCGCGAATAGCCCCACCTGCGAGTGATATCTCGGTATTTTGGATCACCCTTTCAGGATCAAAAAATTGTTGAACACCAAGGCCATCACAGCTCGGACATGCCCCGGCGGGGTTATTAAAGGAGAATAAGCGAGGCTCTAATTCCACCATGCTATAGCCGCATACCGAGCAGGCAAAATTGGCTGAAAACACTAACTCTTCTGCGTCGGGATCATCCATATCGGCAACAATCGCGGTACCGCCGGATAGCTCAAGAGCGGTTTCGAAAGATTCAGCGAGGCGCTGTGCGATATCATCACGGATCTTAAAGCGGTCAACCACAACTTCAATGGTATGCTTCTTTTGTAACTCCAACGTTGGAGGATCGGACAGATCACACACTTCACCGTCGATACGTGCACGAATATAGCCCTGAGAGGCCAAGTTATCTAACAATTTGACATGTTCACCTTTGCGGTCTTTCACGACAGGGGCTAATAACATCATGCGACGATCAACAGGCTGTGCTAGCACGTTATCGACCATTTGACTCACGGTTTGAGCCGCTAGCGGAATATCGTGATCTGGGCAGCGTGGTTCACCTACACGGGCAAATAATAAACGTAAGTAGTCATGGATTTCGGTGATTGTGCCCACCGTTGACCTTGGGTTATGAGAGGTGGATTTTTGTTCAATCGAAATAGCGGGTGATAACCCTTCTATATGATCAACATCGGGTTTCTCCATCAGTGAGAGAAATTGCCTTGCATAGGCGGATAAGGACTCTACATAGCGCCGTTGACCTTCTGCATAGAGTGTGTCAAAAGCTAATGATGATTTCCCTGAACCTGACAACCCCGTAATAACTATCAGTTTGTCTCGGGGGATGATGAGATTGATGTTTTTCAGATTATGAGTGCGGGCACCGCGTACTTCGATATTATCCATTTACCACTTCCCGGATGATTTGATAGTGAACAATCATAAGTGAATCATTATCGCACAATTCAGACTGAATGAATATACAGTGTTTTATTAAAAAACAGATTATAATCATGTGATCTTGAGTTGTCGCGTTGTTGATTATATTCATTCGCACTGAACAAGGCTGGTGTTTGCATTGTCGAATTATTAATGTATCGCGTAGCTGCACAGTAAATTATTCAGGTTGTCAGTTTGTGAACCTTCAAGAACGATACAATTTAAATTTTCAAAGCTGCTCGCAACTTGAGCAAGCTACATCTATTTTAGTATGCAATTCGTATGCATTATGGGTTGGTCGTGCTAAACTTCACGACTAATACAGAGATTAAATTTAATGGATCAGGAGTGTTTAAATGGCCAGCAGAGGCGTAAATAAAGTAATTCTTATCGGTAACTTAGGGCAAGATCCTGAAATCCGTTACATGCCTAACGGTGGTGCTGTTGCAAACCTGACTCTGGCAACTTCTGAAAGCTGGCGCGATAAGCAAACTGGTGAAATGCGTGAGAAAACAGAATGGCATCGTGTCGTGATTTTCGGCAAATTAGCTGAAGTTGCTGGTGAATATCTGAAAAAAGGTTCTCAAGTCTATATTGAAGGTTCTTTGCAGACTCGCAAATGGCAAGACCAAAGTGGTCAAGACCGTTACACCACTGAAGTTGTGGTTAACATCGGTGGCTCAATGCAAATGTTAGGCGGTCGTGGTGGCGAATCATCAGGCCAAAGCCAAGGTGGTCAAAGCGGTTGGGGTCAGCCTCAGCAACCAGCGGCTCAGCAATTCAGTGGCGGCGGCGCCCCAGCGCGTTCACCAGCACCTGCGCCACAAAGCAGCGAACCACCAATGGACTTCGATGACGATATTCCGTTCTGATTGGAATAAAAATTCGAATTAAAGTAGATCTGAGGCTTTTTTAGCCGTCTGATTTACAAAGTGCAGAAAACAAACTTCAGCCTTCTAAGTGTGAGAACATTTAGAAGGTTTTTTGTTTTAGACAAATGTTGGGTGTTGAATAAATACTAAAAATATTATTTTTTATTTAGGTAAATAGTGGTCGTTCCCTCTCTTTTCACCAATCAGAATCATTCCATTAGACTGAAAGATAATTCCCTAAAAGAAGCTATATGTAATGGCTAACAATACGGAAAGAGTGTTTGTGCTTTTACCAAATGAATTTATTGTTTCAGAAGCATTTTAATATCAATAAATTGAACAGAAATTTGAGAACGTTCGCAGTTTTTTACCTCCGGCTGGAAAAGGTAAAATGTGGCTTTATTATGCAGTTCATGAAGCGAGAAAATAATAATGGAAGTCGTGCTATTGCCTTTAAATATAAATAATATTAATGCAGTTGATATTTTTTGTTTCCTATTAGCTTGAATGAATACACGTGATATTCAGGTTGAAAATCGATGCTCTAAATTATCAGGCTGTTTGAATATAGCGAACATTATGCAATTTCACGACTTGTTGCTACCCAAACTTATCAACGGTGAACTTACCGAATAAATTAAGGAGTAATAATGAACCGTGCCGAAGCCCTACAACTACTAAGAACCGCTCTAGCTAGCCCTACTGCCGAATTTCGAGATGGTCAGTGGGAAGCGATTGATACACTAGTAAATCATCGACAGAAGTTACTCGTTGTACAGCGAACAGGTTGGGGGAAGAGTTCGGTTTATTTTATCAGTACGAAGATTTTCCGCGATAGAGGTATGGGGCCAACGATTATTGTATCGCCATTGTTGGCCTTGATGCGCAACCAAATTGAATCAGCGGAACGTTTGGGGATTGTGGCTGAGACGATGAACTCAACTAACCAAGATGATTGGCAAAGTGTTACGCAGCGTATTCACAATAATCAAATTGATTGTTTGTTGATTTCACCTGAACGGTTAGCTAATGATAGTTTTATTGAAACAGTACTTCAGCCTATTGCAGATCGTATCGCTTTGATGGTGATTGATGAAACTCATTGTATTTCCGATTGGGGGCATGATTTCCGCCCTGACTACCGTCGCATTGTGAATATTTTGCGTCAGTTACCTGCAAACACCCCAGTATTAGGCACCACTGCGACGGCTAATAATCGTGTCGTCGATGATATTCAGGCCTTACTTGGTCATATCCGGATCCAGCGTGGTTCATTGATCCGAGAGAGCCTTGCATTGCAAACCATGGTTCTGCCCGATCAAAGTTCTCGTCTAGCATGGCTAGCTCAGGTAATTCCCAATTTGCCGGGTACAGGCATCGTTTACACATTAACAGTACGTGATGCTGAACAAGTTGCTGAATGGCTAAATCGTAACGGTATCGATGCGAAGGCTTATCATAGCAGCGTTGAAAGTGATGATTTTGAAAATAGTAATGTTTACCGTCAACATTTAGAGGAATTACTATTTAATAATCAATTAAAGGTGTTGGTGGCGACGACCGCGTTAGGCATGGGTTATGATAAACCCGACCTAAGTTTCGTCATTCACTATCAAGCTCCGGGGTCTATTGTCGCTTATTATCAGCAAGTAGGGCGTGCTGGCCGTGGTATTGACCATGCAGTAGGCGTATTAATGTCTGGTGTAGAGGATCGGGACATTCATGAATTTTTCTGGGGCTCAGCGTTTCCATCTGAAATGCAAGTCAATGAGGTTTTACAGGCGCTAGAACAGGGTGATGGTTTATCAATACGTAATATCGAGGAGAAAACTAACCTGCGCTACGGGCAGATTGAGAAGGTACTTAAATTATTGAGCGTGGAAAACCCGGCGCCCGTCATTAAAAATGGTAGCCGCTGGGTAAGGACGCCTGTACATTACCAAATGGATCATGCGCGTATTGAACATTTAACAGGACAGCGTGTTCAAGAGTGGCAAGAAGTACAGGCCTATTTGAAAGACAGTGGATGCAAGATGACCTTTCTGCGCAAAGCTCTAGACGACCATGACCCGACTCCTTGCGGTAAGTGTGCATCCTGTATAGCACGCCCAGTTGTCAACCAAGCCATCGACCCCGCTTTGGTTCATCGGGCGGGAACTTTTCTTAAGCACGCCGAGATGGCGATTAAACCTAAAGCACAGGTTGCCGCTAATGCTTTCTTGGAGTATGGCTTTAAAGGTAGTCTGCCACAAAATCTCCGTGCTCAAGAAGGACGGGTTTTATCACGTTGGGGGGATGCTGGTTGGGGGCGTTTAGTTGCAAACAACAAATATGCTGGGTATTTTAGTGATGAATTAGTCGAAGCGATGGCAGAAATGATCCAAAACCGCTGGAAACCAACCCCTGCACCACAATGGGTCTGTTGTGTACCATCGCGAAACCATCCAGAATTAGTACCAAGTTTTGCTCGCCGTTTAGCCTCGCGACTAGGCTTGCCATTTGTGAATTCTGTGAGCAAAATTAAAGATAACCAGCCACAAAAAAGTCAGCAAAATCGTTTCCACCAGTGCCAGAATTTGGATGGCGCATTTGCTATTACAGAATTATTATGTGGGCAGCCCGTACTTTTGGTCGATGACATTGTGGACTCCGGCTGGACGCTAACAGTCATCGCGGCATTATTACAGCAGGCAGGCAGTGGTATGGTATATCCAGTTGCACTTGCCTCTTCTTCGGTAAAAGACTCATGAATGTATCTAGCTCATTGTCACCAACAGCGCAAGCGACTTTATTGCTAACTAGCTATTTTTCCAAGGCGAGTAGTGAAGCCGTCAAGCCGCTCACTAATACGGAGTGGGGGCGGTTTGCGTTATGGTTGAAAGAAAAATCAACGACACCAGCAGACCTTTTAGTCTCTGATCCGAAGGCACTACTCAGTGGGTGGCACGATGCTCGTATTAGTACAGAACGGATTGTGGAGCTATTGAACCGTGGGCATAGCCTTGCTCTTGCCATAGAGAAATGGCAACGAGCGGGTTTGTGGGTGGTTACGCGTTCTGATCCTGAATACCCAAAACGTTTAAAACAGCGGTTAAAAACAGATTCTCCCCCCGTGTTATTTGGTTGTGGGAATAAAGCGTTATTGAATATGGGGGGATTAGCCGTTATTGGTTCACGTAATGCAAGTGTGTCTGATCTCACTTATACAGACCAAATTGGTGCTAAAGCAGCATCCGATAATGTCGCGATTATTTCAGGGGCAGCACGTGGTGTCGATGAAACGGCAATGTTAGGCGCTATGCGGCAAGGTGGCGTAATTATTGGTGTGGTGGCGGATAATTTACTAAAAGCCGCAACGAGTAGTAAATGGCGTAAAGGGCTAATGGAGGGGCATGCGGTATTAGTATCACCTTTTTATCCAGAAGCGGGTTTTAGCACCGGTAATGCGATGGCTCGCAATAAGTATATTTACTGTTTAGCAGATAGCGCTCTTGTGATCCATTCAGGTAAAAAAGGGGGCACGTTAAGTGGTGCTGAAGAAAATCTAAAAAAAATGTGGGTGCCTCTATGGGTCAAGCCGACAATTGACAAAAGTGCTGCTAATGCTGATTTGGTCGCTAAAGGCGCGCGCTGGTTAACGGATGATGTGCAACACTCTAATATTGCAGAACTCATTAGAAATGACGTCAATAGTGTTGAGCAGGTAAAAGAAGAACAGCCTGATCTTTTTTCATCTGCCGTTCCTGAACAACCAGAATTATTTGCAGAGCCTAATCCAATATTAGAAGCCAACCTGCCAGAGATAGAGAGCAATGTATCAAGTGGTGTGGAGCAAACAGACAGTTTGGCCGTTTCAAAGCAGTCTATAGAGATTGAGGAGCTGCGTTCAACTCCTGTAGATTTTTATCAATTATTCACAATGGAACTTCAAGGGTTGGCTAAAGAACCAATTTCACTTGATGAACTTATTGCAAAGACAGAATTACACAAATCACAATTAAATGAGTGGTTGAAGCGCGCAGAAAAAGATGGCTTAGTAAAAAAACTCAAACGGCCAGTCCGTTATCAAGCGGTAATTGAGAAAGAGCAGGGCTAAATACCACGCAGTGGAACAAGGATGTTTTACTTAATTGGTAACAATTGAACGAGTGATGGCAGAGTAAGGGGGTTTTAGGGATTTATAGCATTGATAAACAATATCGCCTAATATGCCGATGATCCAATGGGGGAAGCTATTACAATATAGGAGATTAATACTGAGTATCATATTATTGTGATTTGAATGTAGAAAATGACACTAATATTATCACCGTATGCAATAGGTTTAGAAAAATACCTAAATATAAAAAGTTTCTAATTAATATGGTTTTTTATTTAACCTAATAATGAAAGTTTGTCTTTTTATATCAATTATAAAATATTTATCGAGGATGAACATTAAGGGTTTCTTAATATTCAATCAAAAGGAAAAAGGATAACAAATGGATTTAAATAAAAATAAAGCTCCAGTAAGTATTATTACTAGGAGCTTATTAGTCAGTAATACAGTAATGCGTCAAATTTCGATGTCTTTTCATATTCAATGGTTAAGCGACCTTAGGCTCTAGCAACAAGAGGTCATTATAACCAGTGTCGGAAAGACGATATAAAGAAGGTGAAATACCTAAATAAGCCTTAAACCTTTTGGCAAAGGATTGCTGGGAGTCAAATTGGTATTTCAAAGCAATATCAATTACTTGAAGGTTTGTGGTTTGTAGCTCTTTCGCCGCTTCACAGATCCGTCGACGGCGTATATATTCCCCTAAAGGCATACCGACAATTTTACGAAATACCCGTTGCAAGTGCCATTTGGTATATCCAGAATGTTGTGCAATATCATCTAATGATAATCGATTAGTAAGGTTTCCTTCTATCCAAACTAGGATTTCAGAGATAATAGAGGACTGAAATTGAGTATGTTTTCTGCTATATGAAATGGGTAATTTATTATACATAATACATTTCCTATTTGTTAGATTATAAGCATATTACTCATCGGATAGCTTTTGAATAAATAAAACTTAAACAGGTTATAATACAGTGTATTCCACTATGGCAGACGACGATTACACCTGTATATATAAAATTAAATACCTATCTTATTGTTTAATTCATTGCGTAATATGTTTTTTTAAAACAATACAAAAAACAAGAATGAAAATTGAAATGACCATTGACAGGACATTCATCAATTGCCAACCGAGCGAGAAAAATAACACACCGGCTGCAAGGCTACCTAAAGCACCAAAAGAATAAATAAGAAAATCTGTCATACCTTGCACTTTTGCTCTTTCGTGATCTTCATAGCCGAGAGGCAATAGTTGGGTGGTACTGATTAAAATAAAATTCCACGCGACACCAACGAATATGCCTGATAGTAGATAGTGATAAAATTGGCTTCCCAGCAGGTTTATTGTGGCAGAGAGAAACAGCAACAAAATACCGATAACGATGATCTTTTTTGTTCCAATACGATGAATAAGGTGCCCTGTAAAAAAAGAGGGTGCGAACATACCGAGTACATGGCACTGGAATACAAGAGCTATTAAAGAGAAGGGGAAATTGTGTTGTTTCATAGAGAGTGGAATGGAAGCGAAAGTCAATACCACTAACGCATAGCCAACCGCACTTACGATAGTAATTAATTTTAATATCGGTTGTGAATACAGTTGTTTATAACTACGTTTCGCTTTGCTATGGTTTTGCCTTTGTTGTTCGACTTTTTTCAAAGGCACTCTTAATAATAAAATAAAAGCGATAACATAGATGAGCGTTAATGCACTAAAGGGGCCAGCAAAAGGGTATTCAGTGAAAAAGCGCTGTGTCATAACGGCCAACGTTGGGCCGATTAAGGCGGCTGCAATTCCTCCACTCATCACTAACCCAACCGCTTTAGCATGTAAAGCTTTAGGAGCTTCTTCGAGCGCTGCAAAACGAAATTGTTGTGCTGTACCAATGGCAATTCCTGTAAAGAATAGGCCAATTGAGAAATAGGTTAAGTTGTAATAAATAATACCAACAATGGATAGAATGGCTCCGATCATCCCAGAAAAACTCCCCAGTATAAAGCCGAGTTTTCTTGAGTATTTCTGCATTAAATATGCAATAGGAATGGTTGCCATAATTAAACCAATATATTGGCTCAGGAGTGGAACCGTAGAGTAAGTCGGATCTACGGAAAGTTTCTCGCCGATCACGACTGCCACTGAAAGTACAATAGCATTCCCCGTTGTAAACAGTGCTAATGCGATAGCTAACCACCAAACATTTTTAGGCATAATACCCTCTAAAAATCAAATAAACTAATAGAAATAATCAGTTAAGCTGAGTTTGCTTTGCCAGTTTATTGTTGTGAAATACAGGAAATGTTCAGCTTACAACTTCAAGTCAACTTGAAGTCAAGAGGGAATATCAGTCAATTTAAGAGCCTGGTTGTTATCTCGGTTTAACGAGAGGATAAAACCAAAAAATAACTAATTGCCAGTTAAATGCTCTGGTAAGTTAGTAGTGTGATATTGATCGCGTTTTAAATGTGAGATGAATAAAAATGGAAAAAATGATTGTCATTGTGAACAAGATGTGTTTTCTTAAATGCACTTACACAAAATAATGATTAATAATTTAAACCAAATTAATATCGACAGACAGGAATAACCCGTGAACATGACTCTTCATCATTCAAACCTACTACTAACCGCGCCACGTGCCGCGGTGGTCGTGCGTGTGGTGGTGGTCGTGGGCTTAGCGCCGTAACGGGAACAATCAACGCAGATTAAAAACCCCGCCGGCGCAAACCGAGCGGGGTTTTTTTATGAATCGCCGCTCGAATCTCACCGGCTAGTGTGAAGGATAAGATTATGAGCGAATCGGGTACAACATCATCAGATAAAACCTGCTACACAGGTGCAGAACTGATAGTCCATTTGTTAGAAAAACATGGCATTACCATTGTTTCAGGGATCCCTGGCGGTGCAGCCCTCCCTTTTTATGATGCTTTAGGTAAAAGCAAGCAAATCCGCCATATTTTGGCGCGTCATGAGCAAGGTGCTGGCTTTATTGCACAAGGTATTGCGCGTACAACCGGAAAAGCGGCAGTGTGTATTTCATCGAGTGGCCCAGGAGCAACGAATTTAGTCACGGCCATTGCGGACGCTAAGCTTGACTCTATTCCACTGGTTTGTATTACAGGCCAAGTTCCTTCTTCAATGATTGGCACCGATGCTTTTCAGGAAGTTGACACTTATGGGATTTCTATTCCTGTCACAAAACACAACTATTTAGTTCGTAACATCAATGAATTACCGCAAGTAATTTGTGACGCCTTCCGAATCGCAGAGTCCGGTCGTCCCGGCCCAGTATGGATTGATATTCCTAAAGATGTGCAGACGGCAACGATCGAATTAGACGCATTGCCAGATATTCAGCCAAAAGATAAGGCGCCGAACTTTGAGATGGAAAAAGTGATCCAAGCGGCGGAAATGATTAATCAGTCGAAACGTCCTGTACTTTATTTTGGGGGCGGCGTGATTAGTTCAGGCTCCACAGAGACGGCGATTGCGTTTGCAGAGAAAGCGACATTACCAACGACGATGACGCTGATGGCATTAGGGACTATTCCTATGCGCCACCCGCTCTACTTGGGAATGTTGGGAATGCATGCGGCGCGTAGCACGAATATGGTGATGGAAGAAGCTGATTTGCTAATTGTTATCGGTGCTCGCTTTGATGACCGAGCGATAGGTCGTGCAGAAAAATTCTGTCCTAATGCCAAAATTATTCATGTAGATATTGATAAAGCAGAGATCAGTAAAATTAAACGACCTGATATTGCTATCAATGCAGATGCAGGGCAAATTCTCGAGTTATTACTGCCGTTAGTTGAAAAAAATCAACGTGAAGAGTGGATGACAAGAGTTAATCAATTAAAGCAGGACTACCCATTAAATTTAAGCGAAGCCGATAATCCATTAAGCCATTACGGCTTAGTGCTTGCTGCTGCAAGAGCCGCGGGCGAAGAAGCGATAGTGACCACTGACGTTGGGCAGCATCAAATGTGGGCGGCACAGGTTTATCCGCTATCACGTCCTCGCCAGTGGTTAACATCTGGCGGTTTAGGCACGATGGGCTTTGGTCTTCCTGCCGCGATTGGTGCGGCATTGGCGAACCCAGAGCAAACCATCGTATGTTTCTCTGGTGACGGCAGCTTGATGATGAATATTCAAGAGCTTGCCACCGCAGTTGAGCACCAATTAAATATCAAAATTGTTCTGATGAATAACCAAGCATTGGGGATGGTGTATCAGCAACAAGAGCTGTTTTTTGATAACCGCATATATGCCGCAGCTTATCCATATCAAACAGATTTTATTAAAATTGCGGCGGGGTTTGGTTTGAAAACCTGTGATTTAAATACGGAAGCGGATCCTGAAATGGCATTAGAAGCGATTATGAACACGAAAGGTCCTTGCTTAATTCATGCCCTGATCGATGTGAATCAAAAGGTTTATCCAATGGTTCCACCGGGTGCAGCAAATATTGATATGATCGGAGCGTAATTATGGTTTTTGAACATCACCCAATTGCATTAGAACTTATTGTCCGCAACCATCCTGGTGTTATGTCGCATATTTGTGGCCTGTTTGCGCGTCGTGCTTTTAATGTGGACGGCATTTTATGTATGCCAATAAAAGATAAAGATGAAAGCCGAATTTGGCTATTAGTACAAAAAGATGAGCGCTTGTCACAAATGGTGAATCAAGTTGAAAAACTAGAAGATGTTAGGGAAGTCCGTTTTAGTGATGACCTAAGACTATTTGAGACAATGCAAAACTATTTGCAATAACATTGCATCGCCACTGGCTCTCTATATTCAACCTACATTTATCCTGTAGGTTGAATTTTTTATTTGGTTTGAACGCACAATTTAAGCACATTTGTTTGTTTTAATGTTCTATTGTTTCTTAAAGTGAACAATGGTGGTATAACAAACTCAGCATTACGCTGTAAAGCATCAACAAATAAGTGGGGCATTTTATGCAGAATAATATTTATCTGACTGATACTTATCGCTATGAAATTCAAACAACTGTACTTGAAAAAGGCCAAGATGATGAGGGGCAATGGGTTGCGCTAAGGGATAATATTTTTCATCCACAAGGCGGAGGTCAACCAGCCGATGCTGGGTGGATCAATGATCAGCCTGTTCGTATTAAGAAACACCCAAATGGCTGGATAATTGCTTATTTAGCGCCGGATCAGAATTTGAATGTTGGTGATGCTGTCAGTGCGAAAATTGATAAGGCACAGCGCCAATATCATGCGGCTTTGCATACGACGGGGCACTTATTAAGTTGGGAAATGGCTTGTTTTGGATGGAAGGGGCAAAAAGGGCACCATTTTCCGAATGAGTCACGAGTAGAGTTTAGTGCAATTAGTGATAACCCCACCCCCATTGAACAACTAGATGAAAGGGAAATAGAAGCTTTAGTCAATCAACGCTTGCACGGTGACTATCCTGTATCTGTTGAGCAACGAGGAGAGTTACGCCTTTGTCGCGTTTCTGAAGGTGATGAGGTGCCTTGTGGCGGCACTCATGTTGATTCACTCGGTAAAATTTGCCAGTTTGTGATTAAGTCGATGAAATATAAAAAAGGGATCTTGCGGATCAGTTATGATGCGAAGCATGTCGAAGTTTAGATACTGTCACTAAGATGCGAGTACGTCATCACGACTGTTGCATTTAATTCCCCCTCCATGCAGAGATAGGAGTGGGGAAAATCACAACTAAAGGCATAAAAATCCCCTTCTTCTAATAACACGGTTTGTTCATCTTTTAAGCGTAACATCAATGAACCAGTATGCAGCATGATATGTTCATGAGTTCCGCTCATATGTGCGGGGCTATTAATAATGGCGCCTCGTTTCATATTCAACTGCCATATTTCAGAAATATTGCCCATATTGATACGAAATTTAAATTGTTGTGAATAATCCCCTTGCTGAGGAGCTGACTTCACAAAGTAGGGGTAGGCTTCATGCTGTAATGTAAATAGATCACTCAATGGGAAGCGTAATGCGATGGCGATGGCTTCTAAGGTATCAACTCTTGGGTTTGAATCGCCAGACTCCAGTTTAGAAAGAGCCGCTTTTGAGATCCCTGATAAACGTGCTAGTTCATTCAAGGAGAGGTTCCTTGCTTGCCGGAGTAAGCGTACTTTTTGACCAATTTTAATGTTGATTTTTTTATCCACCCTGTGTCTTCCTTGAAAGTTAAATTATGCTGCTAATTCTACCATCATAACAACGTTATGTCAGAAACGTACTGATAAAGGCATAATATTTCGACAATGGAAGAAAATGAAGATGGCAACCTGATTTAATAATCAATCCGTTCACTTAGGTAATAAAAACAGGGCTTTTTTATTTATTCAGAAAAAATTATAGTGAACAAAAATACTCCCTGTAAGGGCTAATTATGCCGTTTGATTTTTTCTCGCTAGAAATGGCGATCTGTTTTTTTACACTACTGTGCGCTTATTTAGTTTTTGGGATGGCTGGGTTTGGATCCGCTTTGATAGCCACGCCTGTATTAGCAATGTATCTTCCTTTAAATATGATCGTGCCTATATTAGCACTGATTGATTTAACGGCGGCGCTGATCAATCTAGTAAAAGATGGTAAAAACGCGGATTATCAAGAAATAAAATGGATTATTCCACTCATGGTTGTGGGGAGTTTAATTGGTGCGGCTATCTTACTAAAAACACGCCCAGATATTCTGATTTTATTACTTGGTATATTTGTGATTTTTTATGTTATGAACGCCTTTTTTTCAAAGAAAGGCCAATCGCATTTTTCTAAGATATTAGTTGTTCCTTTCAGCTTGATCGGCGGTATTTTTAGTGCGTTATTTGGTAGCGGTGGCTTTATTTATGCTATGTACTTATCAAGCCGCATAGCCGATAAACAGCGCTTTCGCATCACCCAAATGACATTAATAGGCTTTAGCACGTTAACGCGTGTCACAATCTTTTTAGTGATGGGTGTCTATGTGAATGTCGATATTCTGCTGATGGCATTAGCGTTCTCACCCGCAATGTTGATTGGTATTTGGGCTGGGCGCCATATTACCTTGAAAATATCGCGAGAATCTTTCCTGAAAATTATCAATATTATTATTTTAATTTCAGGTATTGCCTTGCTATATCGTTATTTTTTTATTTTGTAACTCACGTCACTGTTAAAGATTTATCAGTATAAAATATAAAGCATGATACAATTACCTTTCGTCATCTTCGGTAATTCCAGATGATGAAGGGTTTTTATATTGTGTTTAACGTTAATAAATAGAATTTAAAATGGAAGCTTTCATTAATGAAAGCAGATTAATATCAAAATGAGCTCTGATAATCAGCGTTTACAGCATTTTCGTCGTACCCCTTCGTTCGCTATTTTTACCATTACAACCAGTATTGCTGTCATTGGTATCGTTATTGGTTTAAGTATCCCAATGGTCGCTTTGCGATTAAATAACTATGGTGTTAGCGAACTCTATATTGGCATTATTTCAGCTGCACCTGCTTTAGGGATGTTTTTAATTGCCCCTATGGTGCAACGGATTGTTCGTTGGTGTGGGAAACGACAAGCAATGCTTATCGCAACCATTATTTCTGCAATAAGTTTGCTACCGTTACTGAGTTCGTTACCATTGTGGCTGCTCTTTCCATTACGTTTGATTACAGGGTTAGCCAGCGGTGTACTGATTTGTTTAGGGGAAACATGGATTAATGAACTTAGCCCAGAAAGCAAGCGAGGCCGTATCCTCGCCATCTACACCACCGTTTTTACCGTGAGCCAACTACTCGGCCCCTCTTTTATTGCTTACTATGGCGTAGAAGATAAATCTCCATTATTGATTTGCACCTTACTTCACCTGATATCTATAGCACTATTTTTAATTATGGAACAAAAGGTGGGTGACCGTATTTCCGCGACAGCCAGTGAATCACGTTTTTCAATTATTCAGTTTGTTAAAGTCGCTCCGGGCATTTGTGCTGGTATTCTATTTTTTGCCTTTTTTGATGGCACGATTTTATCGATGTTCCCTATTTATGGTATGGGAATGGGGCATACTGAGGCGATTGCCGCGATGATGATCAGTGCAATTTTAGCGGGGGATGCGGTGATGCAAATGCCATTTGGATGGTTAGCGGACCATATGAACCGTGAAAAACTGTATCGGATTTGCGGCGTTGTCACATTAGGAGCGAGTTGTTTATTACCTTTCTTGATAACTCACCATTATTTAATTTGGGTCTTGTTATTTGTTTTGGGGGCAACAGCCGGTGCTATTTACACCATTGCGCTTGTGCAAATTGGTCAATATTTTAAAGGCAATGACCTAATTATTGCGAATGCCGCTGCGGCTATGTTATGGGGAATTGGTAATTTGTCCGGGCCGTTATTAGCTGGCGTCGCGACATCTCTTTCGCTGGCGGGGTTACCCGTATTACTCATTTTTATTGCTACAGCGTTTTTGTGGTTTACGCGTGAAAAATATAGCGCCCAAAGCACGCAACAAGCTTAACTAAAAAATAGTGTGCCAGTGGTGATAAACTGGCACAGATTTTTCATTTCTCTACTCAATGCTTTTATAAACAACTAAGTTTTCGGTGAATTCATCGGGGCGGTGGTTGCTCCAAAATAGCGTCATACCTGCGGGAGCTGGCTTGATCTGTTTTGATAACACAATTAACCAGCGGCACTGCTCTGGTTTTTCAAAGCGATCTTGCCGTTGATGTAAGATCTTTGTGTAGTAGTACAGCATAGGGGCTTCGGATTCACCGATATTATCGGATGCCATACAGTCATTGGTATGATAATGGCCTTTTAGATGTTGTTCTAAATCGACAAAGACATCTTTAAACCCTTTGGTATAGTCTATCCAGCCTAAAAATAAGCTGAATGTGATCCCCCATACGATACACATGCCTAGCGTCCAGTTTTGCATGGCACGTAAGGTAATCTGTCGGCTCAATAACGCTCCGCGTAAAAACCAGATGGCGGTGAGGATTGTCGCGACTAGCAAAGCAACTATCGAAAATGGCATTTGGTAACTCATCGGTAGCCATTTACTAAAAGGTGTAAGCCACACCTGCGTCTGACCCGAAAGGGCGATAAAATAGCAAACCCACAGGAAAATAATAAGTAGTGACCATAGCGTAGCCGCAAAGCATGAGAAACCGCGTAGCACTTTTTCAGGAAGCGCAAGCACGGTTTGGGTCCCTAAGATTGCAAGTGGGGCGATGAAAGGGAGCAAATAGAGCGCTCTACCTGTTGCTGAAATTTGTAAAAATACAATCCCAAGTAGCGGGAAAATGGTGACTAAGTACTCGTTACGGCTACGTAATCGTTTTAACGGATTTCTAATAAAATAGAGGGTAGCCAGTATGCCTGCTGGCAGTGCAAATAGCAGTACGGATGCTGGAACACGTGTTAAGTTCGCTTTGGCACCTAATTTTTCAACAGAGAAGCCTAGAAAACGACCGATATTATTTTCCCAAAACCAAGTCATAAACAGATCGGGATGTTGGCGATAGAGTAAAATAGGCCAAGGTAAAATCAAGATAAGAGCAGCGAGACCGGCGATGATTGCAGGTAGCCAAAAAAGCTTTTGGCGGCAGTGTGGTAGAAAAATCGGGGCTAGCAGTAAGCTTAACCATAACACACCCGGAATAAACACCCCTTTTGATAGCATGGTGATCACTGTGCCAAACATTAGCCATAATGCGGACATCGCAACCTTTTCTTGGCGTATTAGCCCAAGAATGCCGTACAAACCGATAGTAGCACCTGTAATGAGTGCAACATCCGTAAACATATCATGGCTATGCCTTAAAATGCCGGGGGCGCAAAGGTAGAGTGCGAATGCAATCCAAATGCGTTTATCACTAATATGGTCTGTATTGAAGGCTCGGCGAGCAAGTAGAATAAAAAATGAAAAGTTAATCACTGAAAATAACAATGTCGCACTGCGCGCCGCATCATAAAGCGGCATAAAGCCAGATAGCAAATGGGCACTGATGGTGGCGACCCAATAGTACAGTGGTGGCTTCTCCATAAACGGTTCGCCAGCATTCGTTGGTACGAGCCAATTACCTGTTTCGAACATAGTTTGGATAATACCAAAGCTATAGTTTTCATCTTGCTTCCACGGAGTGTGCCCGTAAATACCAGGTAAAAGATAGATGGCGAGAAAGCCAATAAATAAAATTAATGACTTTTGATTAGGTGTTAATTTTTTTTGCATTGTTCTTGCAGTGAATATATGTCAGTAATTAATAATTTTATGTGATATTTAATTTTAACGAGATCAAATATAATTAATGTTTACACATAAAAATTGTTAACATGATGAAATTAAAGTTGATTTTTATTTAAATTCTCGTTGTCAGATTATATTTTTGCAGCATTATATTCTATGTAATAAATGCGATTTAAAAAATAAGTTATTTGTCATCCTCTCGCTAATACCCCTCACTATTATTTAGCGAAGCAACACTTAACTCTAACAAAATATTTATTAACTGTAGCTAAACGAAAAGAAAATCCATTCACAATAGAGAGGGCTAATAAGTCGGATAGTAAGGATGCCAAATTCGGTAAAACCTCCTCACTGCGCTAGGGATAAAATCTAAAAATTTATGTTAAGTTTGCTTTGTTGTGTGCGATTGCCCCATGTAACTTGAAAACACTTGATCAATACGTCGATTTCGATTGATAATTGCCCGCTTCATAGTCTGCCATCTCTATTGTTAAAGCCAAACGATTGCGTGAGAGTGGGGAGTGAGTAAATCACTCGCTCAATCAGTTTTTTCTAAAAACGTAATCGTTTTCGTCAGTGAGATTAGGCGCTTTTTGTCATATTTAGCAGGGGTATTTCCATGTCTGGCCAACAGGCTTCAACCAATTGCAAATTGGATAAATATTTTAAAATTTCTGCGCGTGGCTCTTCGGTTCGCCGTGAAATTATTGCAGGGTTAACGACATTTTTGGCGATGGTGTATTCCGTCATTGTCGTTCCGGGAATGTTAGGGCAGGCAGGGTTCCCTCCTACAGCTGTCTTTATTGCGACCTGTTTAGTGGCGGGTTTTGGCTCACTATTGATGGGGCTGTGGGCTAACCTGCCAATGGCGATTGGTTGTGCGATTTCACTTACCGCATTTACGGCTTTTAGCTTGGTGTTAGGCCAGAAAATCAGTATCCCTGTTGCTTTAGGGGCCGTGTTTCTTATGGGGTGCCTGTTTACTATTATTTCGGTGACAGGAATTCGTAGCTGGATCCTGCGTAATATGCCTATGGGGATTGCGCACGGTACTGGGATTGGTATTGGGTTATTTTTATTACTGATAGCCGCAAATGGTGTCGGGCTGGTCGTTAAAAACCCAAATGAAGGGCTACCTGTTGCACTTGGCGATTTTACCTCTTTCCCTGTATTAATGGCATTAGCGGGTTTAGCGGTTATTTTTGGCTTAGAGAAGCGTCGCGTGCCCGGTGGTGTTCTGTTGGTGATTATTGCTATTTCAATCATAGGGTTAATTTTTGACCCTGCCGTTAAGTACCAAGGTTTCTTTAAGCTTCCTTCATTAGGTGAAGATGGTTTATCACTGATCATGAGCATGGACATTATGGGAGCCTTGCAACCTATCGTGTTACCAAGCTTATTAGCATTGGTCATGACCGCAGTCTTTGATGCGACAGGAACCATCCGTGCGGTTGCTGGTCAAGCTAACTTGCTGGATAAAGATGGGCAAATTATTAATGGTGGTAAAGCATTAACTGCGGACTCGGTAAGCAGTATCTTTGCTGGAGCGATTGGGGCTTCTCCTGCTGCGGTTTATATCGAATCTGCTGCTGGTACTGCTGCTGGTGGTCGTACGGGGCTTACTGCGGTGGTCGTTGGCCTGTTGTTCTTATTGATTCTATTTTTATCCCCCTTGTCTTATTTAGTACCTGCGTATGCGACGGCGCCGGCTTTGATGTATGTCGGTCTGTTGATGTTGAGTAATGTTTCTAAACTGAACTTTGATGACTTTGTCGATTCGATGTCCGGTTTATTATGTGCTGTGTTTATTGTTCTGACCTGTAACATTGTTACTGGCATTATGTTAGGTTTCGCCGCATTGGTGATTGGACGTATCTTTGCAGGTGAGTGGCGTAAGCTGAATATTGGAACCGTGGTTATTGCTGTTCTATTAGTGGCATTTTATGCTGCTGATTTAGCGATTTAAGATTCGTTGTTCTGTGGGGGCTGGCGCATCGGCTGCCCCCTAATGTATTATCGCGATTAATCTTAAAGTTTGAATTATTTTCCCGCCTAGTAGTTAGTTAAGGATAGAATAGACAAAAGGCGGTGAAACATGTGAAATCCGCGGGTTTTCACGAGTTGCTGGCTTTACTGAAAAATTTCATGGCCTGACGAGCTACCTAATATTCTGCTGCGACGGGTCATATTTGGGTTTGGTTCATTTCGTTAATCAGTAAGGGCAACATGGAAATTTTCTTTACTATTCTCATCTTAATTTTGGCAGTTTCTGTTTCAGGTGTGGTGACAAAAGTCATCCCTGTTCGCGTTCCATTACCCTTAATTCAAATCGCGATTGGTGCATTGCTTGCATGGCCTCAGTTTGGATTACATGTCACGTTTGACCCTGAACTCTTTATGGTTCTATTGATCCCGCCATTGCTATTCGTTGATGGCTGGAAAACGCCAACACGTGAATTTTTCCAAAATGGTCGTGAGATTTTCATCCTAGTATTAGTACTGGTATTGGTAACCGTTGTGGGTATCGGTTATCTCATTTACTGGTTAATGCCGGGTATTCCTTTGATTGCTGCATTTGCACTTGCTGCTGTCCTTTCGCCAACGGATGCGGTAGCGCTCTCTTCGATTGTCGGTAAAGGTCGTATACCTAAGCGTATGATGAGCGTGTTGGAAGGCGAAGCATTGATGAATGACGCTTCAGGTCTGGTTGCATTAAAATTTGCGGTTGCGATTGCAATGGAAACCATGATGTTCTCAGTGTCTGGTGTCACGATTGAATTTTTTAAAGTGGCGATAGGTGGTTTGCTATCCGGTATCATTGTGACTTGGGTTTACAGCAAGTCATTGCGCTTAATGAGTCGCTGGAGTGGCGATGATCCTGCAACCCAAATTGTCTTTATGTTATTGCTGCCTTTTGCCTCTTATATGATTGCGGAGCATATCGGTTTCTCAGGCATTTTGGCTGCGGTGGCTGCGGGGATGACAATCACCAAATCTGGGGTGATCCGTAATGCGCCATTAGCGATGAGACTGCGTGCTGACAGCGTATGGTCAATGTTAGAATTCGTATTTAACGGTTTGGTGTTTATCATGCTTGGCTTACAATTGCCGGGGATTTGGGAAACATCAGTACTGCAAGCGGAACTGGATCCTAGCGTAGAAACGTGGATGTTGTTTGCGGCAGTCGCCATTATCTACTTTGCCTTGCTAATTTTGCGTTTTTGTTGGTTATGGCTCATGAAAAGGTTTAGCCGCCTGTTCCTGAAAAAAAGGCCACTGCAATTTGCTAACTATACGGTACGTGAGCTGTGGCTAGCTTCTTTTGCGGGAGTTCGTGGGGCGATTACCTTAGCCGGTGTGCTTTCAGTACCCCTCTTTTTAAGTGATGGTTCACCTTTCCCAGCGCGTTATCAATTAGTCTTTATTGCGGCAGGGGTGATTTTATTCTCAATATTCGCGGGCGTCATCGCGTTACCGCTGTTGCTGCGCAACTTTAAAGTCGGTGATAAAGAAGCGGATATTAACGAAATTCGTATGGCGAAAGCCGCAATGGCTGAAGTCGCCATTGTGAGTTTAAACAAGATGGAAGAGCGTTTATCGGCGGATGTTGATGAAAAATTAGACCCAGAGGATATTAGTGAAGTGGCTTCAAGGGTTACGGGGCATTTGCGCCGACGTACCGCTAGCCAAGATGAAATCGAACATAACTTACAGATTGAAGATTTAGAGCGGCGCTTTAGGCTAACCGCATTACGTGCTGAACGTGGTGAGTTATATCACCTGCGTGCAACGCGTAAAATTAGCAATGAAACGCTGCAATCCTTACTGACGGATCTCGATTTGTTGGAAGCTGTATTGATTGAAAAAGAGCATTAATTGAGAACAATACAATAATGTGGTTACTTGTGATTACGACGCTGCTTTGGGCAGCGTCTTTTAGTCTTATTGGTGAATATCTCGCTGGGCAAGTGGATAGCTGGCTATCCGTCCTAATACGTGTTTCTTTAGCGGCATTGGTCTTCTTGCCATTTTTACGTTGGCGAGGGCTGGGATTCAAAGTGATTGTGCTGTACATGATTGTTGGTGCATGCCAACTCGGTATTATGTATTTCTTTGTGTTCCAAGCGTATCGCCATCTCACCGTCGCGGAATTTTTGTTATTTACGGTACTCACCCCTCTGTATGTGACGCTCATTTATGATCTATTGGAGCGCCAACGTTTACGGATGGGCTATTTGTTTAGCTCGCTACTTGCCGTTATTGGTGCAGCCATCATTCGTTATGACCATCTTAGTGAATCTTTCTGGGTAGGTCTGATATTTGTGCAATTAGCTAATATCTTCTTTGCTGTCGGTCAGGTGGGATATAAGCGTTTGATGGAAATATATCCTATCCCTCAGCATCAAGCTTTTTCATGGTTTTATATCGGTGCAACGCTGGTCGCACTGTTCGGATGGGGGCTATTTGGGGATAAATCGCTAGTGCCAACCACACATGTTCAATGGTGGGTTTTACTGTGGTTAGGTGTTGTGGCTTCTGGCATCGGTTACTTTATGTGGAATTATGGCGCCACAAAAGTAGACGCCGGAACCCTTGCTATCATGAATAATATGATGGTTCCAGCGGGGCTACTGGTTAATTTTGCCATCTGGCAACAGCATCCAGATTGGTTGAGTTTTACCATTGGAGCGAGCCTGATTGTCGCGTCTCTGTGGGTACATAGGCGTTGGATACTTTCACCGGTTTCACGTAAGACAGATTCTCAACGGCATGATTAGTGGCCGTTTTGGTAAAAGCTTCAATAGCGGGTTGGCGTTGCTCTCCTTCACGGCATGCAGCGTACAACCGGCTCCACAAACCACTCCCTAATGTTTTTATACTAATTAACCCTTGTTTTTCAAACGAATCCACCGCCCAATGTGGTAATGCGGCGATCCCCATTTTAGCTGCCACCATCTGTATTAAAATCAATGTATTATCAACGGCTTTCACCTTTGGTGAAACCCCAGCTGGCTGTAAGAAATGGCGCCAAACATCAAAGCGATGACGTTGTACTGGGTAAATTAGTAAGGTCTCATCGGCGAGATCATGAGGCTCGATAATCGGTTTTTTTGCTAAAGGGTGATCATTAGCCACAATTAATTTTACTTCATAATCAAACAGCGGCGTGTAGTGGATCTCTTTATCAGCCAAGATATCTGAAGTCAGTACAATATCCAGCTCTCGTGAAAGTAATTCGGGCTGCGGGTCAAAAGTCACTCCCGATTTAAAATCCACTGAAACTTGCGGCCATGTTTGCCTAAATTGCTGTAATGCAGGTGTTAGCCATTGAATGCAGCTATGGCATTCGATAGCGATACGTAGCGTCGACACGCCCGGTTCATTACAAATACGAATAGCATCTTTCACCATTGGTAATACTTGGTGTGCCAGTTGCAATAGCACTTCCCCTTGCGGTGTAAATCGTAATGGCTGGCTTTTACGAATAAATAGCTTAAAGCCCAAACGATGTTCTAAGTCACTAAATTGATGTGACAATGCTGACTGAGTCTGGTGCAGGTAAGTTGCAGCCGCTGCCAATGAGCCATGTTGGCTGAGCGCATGCAATGTTTTTAGATGTTTTAATTCGATCATGAGAAACCTTCAAGATGACAATGAATAATTTGCGCTTGTGCTTTATACAGTACCTGTTGATTATAGATGTGTAAACATCTAGACGGCTAAAAATTTAAGGGGTCAATATGTCTGTTATAAATCATACACTTGGATTTCCTCGTGTCGGTCTGAAAAGGGAGCTAAAACGCGCACAAGAAGATTATTGGGCTGGAAAAATTGACCAAGCAGCGCTTTTAGCAACGGGTCGTGAATTACGTGCTCGTCACTGGCAACAACAAAAAGATGCCGGTGTGCAACTATTACCGGTCGGTGATTTTGCTTGGTATGACCAAGTATTAACGACGAGCTTATTGCTGGGGAATGTACCTCCACGTCATCAAAACGAAGATGGCTCAATTGATTTAGATACACTATTTAGAGTGGCTCGTGGCCGCGCGCCAACAGGAAAGCCAGCAGCGGCAGGCGAGATGACTAAGTGGTTTAATACCAATTACCACTACATCGTACCTGAGTTCCAAAAAGGGCAGAAATTCAGCTTATCATGGACACAACTGTTTGATGAAGTCGATGAAGCGTTAGCACTAGGCCATACTATCAAACCTGTTGTAATTGGTCCGTTGACTTACCTATGGTTAGGCAAAGTAAAAGGTGAATCATTCGATCGTTTATCATTATTGAATGATCTGCTACCTGTCTATCAAGAAATTCTTGCACGTTTGGCGCAAAAAGGAATTGAGTGGGTACAAATTGATGAGCCAGCACTGGTGTTAGATTTACCAACAGAGTGGCAGCAGGCGTATCAAACGGCTTATCAAGCGTTAGCTGGGAAAACCAAACTGTTGCTGACAACCTATTTTGATGGCATCAGTCACCATCTGGATCTGATTAAACAGCTACCAGTACAGGGATTGCATGTTGATGTTGTCGCTGGGCAAGATGACATCGAAAAATTACACCAAGCGCTACCACAAGATTGGGTGCTCTCATTAGGCATTATCAATGGTCGTAACGTATGGAAAGCTGATTTAGGTGAAAAGTTTGCACGTATTAAGCCGTTGTTAGGCCAACGTAATTTGTGGGTCGGCTCATCGTGTTCACTACTCCATAGCCCTATCGATCTCAACGATGAGACTCGCTTAGATGAAGAAGTGAAAAGTTGGTTTGCTTTTGCGCTACAAAAATGTGCGGAATTAGCATTACTAAGCCAAGCGTTAAATGAGCCAACGGCAGAGCATCTTGCTGGATTAGAACAATACAGCGCTCCGGTTCGTGCTCGTAAGACATCAACTCGTGTCAATAATGCGGCGGTCAATCAGCGTTTGCAAGGGATCCGTAAAGGGGATGCTGAACGTAATAGCCCATATGAAATACGCGCTCAACGTCAACGTGAACGCTTTAATTTGCCATTATGGCCAACCACAACAATTGGTTCGTTCCCACAAACGAGTGAAATTAGAACACTGCGCCTTGATTTCAAAAAAGGTAACTTAGATAAAACGCACTATCGTACCAGTATCAGTGAACACATTAAGCAGGCGATTAAAGAGCAAGAACTGCTTGATATTGATGTGTTAGTGCATGGTGAAGCCGAACGTAACGACATGGTTGAATACTTTGGTGAGCATTTTGACGGTTATGTCTTTACACAAAATGGCTGGGTACAAAGCTATGGTTCGCGCTGTGTGAAACCTCCCGTCATTATTGGAGATATTAGCCGACCAGAAGCTATCACGGTAGAGTGGGCGAAATACGCACAATCGCTGACTGAAAAGCCAGTCAAAGGGATGTTAACGGGGCCTGTGACTATCCTATGTTGGTCATTCCCGCGTGAAGACATTAGTCGTGAAACAATTGCCAAACAAATTGCTTTGGCGCTACGCGATGAAGTGGATGATCTACAAAAAGCGGGGATTGGCATTATTCAAATCGATGAGCCTGCACTTCGCGAAGGCTTGCCATTACGTAAGAATGAGTGGGCTGAATATTTAAATTGGGCAGTAGAAGCATTTAAACTCAGTGCGGCAATTGCCGATGATGACACTCAGATCCACACCCATATGTGTTATTGCGAGTTCAATGACATCATGGATTCGATTGCTGCGCTGGATGCTGATGTGATCACGATTGAGACTTCGCGCTCTGACATGGAATTGTTGGATGCTTTCGAAGACTTCCATTATCCCAATGAAATTGGCCCAGGTGTATATGATATTCACTCACCAAACGTGCCAAATGTTGAGTGGATTGTGGCGCTACTGAGAAAAGCTGCTAAACGTGTTCCGGTTGAACGTCTGTGGGTGAACCCTGACTGTGGCTTGAAAACCCGTGGTTGGACAGAGACACGTCAATCATTGGCTAACATGGTGGAAGCTGCTAAAAGGTTAAGAAGCGAATACTAAGCTAAATATTGGTGAGTGGTAGGTTAGCATGTTGGTTAACCTACCACTTTTGCTTTGATGAGGCAGTATTAACCAAACAACTTTTCTTTCAGCATATTCATGCCAACTGCAGACAAATCAACGTGTTCTGGCAGAACACCTTCTGGTGTAGCTTGATTAACGAGTTTTGGGAGATATTTGGCGATCAATTCTGTCGTTTCTTGCGGGTCAATACCCACTTTTTGAGCTAATTGTTGGATATCTAAGTTACCAAAAACTTGAATTAATTGGTTAACGCTCACAGGTAGGTTCTCAGAGTTACTGATCCATGATTGAATAATGTCACCTAAGCCTTGTTGGTTAAATTTATCAACAACCCCTGCTAACCCACCTTGTTTATCAATCCATTCAATTACGGATTGAAACTGGCTCATTTTATCACCGGCAACCATGGTGATCAGTTGATCGAACAAACCCATTTAATACTCCTCATTATTTCTCAAATTGTGGGCTTCAACAGCGTGTTCAGTGCGTTAAAGGATCCCTAAAAATTAAGTAATCGGCTATTTTGGTCAATTTCAGCGAGGCGTCAATCAAAAATGATGCTATTGCGATTTAACTGAACGGAAAAGCGGAAAAGTTTTATTTTTTACACTTGATAGGTATAAACCACGCTCTCATCACATTTTTTATCACATTGCGATGTGAATTGTTTTGTTAATTACCAAAAATTAAAAATGCATTAAAAACAATAAATTAAAATAATATTGGTGATTTTTTATATTATTCATAATGTGATATCCATCATGTGTTTGTGAATTTTGTTATGTGAGAATTCACATCAATAACAAAGATTAACAACATCAGGGGTTGTTATGGGAAATTTCGTTAAGAACGTCGGTGTTATTGGCTTAGGCTCAATGGGTATGGGGATCGCTAAATCCCTAATAAAAAATAATATTCCTACCTATGGCTTTGACCTAAACCAAGATGCCTGCCAAACCTTAAAGCAAGCCGGTGCTGTCGCAGTAGGCCAAAATGCGGCGGAGTACGCTCAACATCTGCAAGCTTTACTGTTAGTTGTCGTCAATGGTCGCCAAGTCGAGGCAATCCTATTTGGTGGCGATAAGCCTCTGGTAGAGCAGTTGCAGCCAGGCACTATTATTATGTTGCATAGTACGCTATCTGCTGAGCAAACAAAACAGATTGCTCAGCGTTTGGCGCAATATCAGTTACCACTGATGGATGCACCTATTTCAGGCGGCGCGCTGAAAGCGGCAGAAGGCAAACTAACGGTGATGGCATCTGGCGCTCCGATCTTGTTTGAACAGCTTAACGAAGTTTTTGAGGCGATAGCTGAGCGTTTATATCGTGTCGGTGATGAGGTGGGGTTGGGGTCGACAGTAAAAACCATCCATCAACTACTTGCTGGGGTTCATATTGCGGTTGCTGCCGAAAGCATGGCATTAGCCGCCAAAGCGGGTATCGACCTGAATATGATGTATGACATCGTGACACATGCAGCGGGTAACTCGTGGATGTTTGAGAACCGTATGCAGCATGTTCTTGATGGTGATTATACGCCCAAATCGTCCGTTGATATTTTTGTGAAAGACTTAGGGTTGGTCATGGAAACAGGGAAAGCCTTGAACTTCCCATTACCTATCGCGGCCACTGCTCATCAAATGTTTATCTCTGCAAGTAACGAAGGTTTTGGCCTTCAAGATGACAGTGCAGTGATCAAAACTTTCAAAGGCATTGCTTTACCGGAGAAAAAAGTATGACTGTGAAATTAGGTGTGATTGCCGATGATTTTACTGGTGCAACCGACATCGCAGGATTTATGGTCCAGAACGGCTGGCGAGTCGTTCAATTACTGAATGAACCAGATGACAATACAGTCGTACCACACGATGTTGATGCGATTGTTATCAGCCTAAAAAGCCGTTCTTGTCCTGTAGATGAAGCAATTAACGCATCGTTAAACGCATGTCGTTGGTTAAAGCAACAAGCACACTGCCAACAAATTTTCTTTAAATATTGCTCCACATTTGATTCTACTGACAAAGGCAATATTGGCCCAGTGACTGACGCGTTGATGAAGCAGCTTGATACTCAAGTTGCACTGATTTGTCCTGCACTGCCCATTAATGGCAGAACCGTGGTTCACGGACATTTATTTGTCAATGGTCAGCTGCTCAATGAAAGTGGTATGCAGCATCACCCCGTGACGCCAATGACGGATGCTAACTTGATGAGGGTGATGGAAAAGCAATCTGAAGGTAAAGCTGGACTGATCCCATTATCTGATATTCAGCAAGGCAGCACGCTAATTAAACAGCGTTTAGCAACCTTAGCCGAGCAAGGTGCGAGTTACATCGTTGTTGATTCATTAACAATGAATGATTTGTTACCGATCGCCAAAGCGGTAAAAGAGATGCCTTTACTGACAGGTGGCTCTGGACTTGGGGCGGCATTAGCCAATGTGGATACCGGATGTGAATGGGGGGCAGGTGGTAGCCGTGGTGAAACGCCTAGCCGCCAAGGCCGTCAGACCGTGATTTTATCTGGCAGTTGCTCAGCAATGACCAACAAACAAGTGCAAAACTACCAACAAATTGCACCAGCTAAAGTCGTGGATGTCGGGGAGTGTATTGATAACCCTCTCTATGCCCAACAATTAGCAACGTGGGTTCAAGAGCAAAAATTAACAGGACTCGCACCACTATTATATGCGACCCAACCACCTGAAATTCTGAGAAAAATTCAAGAAACGTATGGGGCAGATATAGCGAGTAGCGCAGTGGAAAATGTGTTTGGGGAAGTGGTAAAAATCTTACAAGCACAAGGTTATAACACCTTTATTATTGCGGGTGGCGAAACATCCGGCAAAGTCGTTCAAAGCCTAGGAACCGAGCAATTAAGCATTGGTGCGCCAATCGCACCGGGCGTTCCATGGGTTCAAGATTTAACAAGCGGTCACTGGTTGGCACTCAAATCGGGTAATTTCGGCCAAGAGAATTTCTTCCAGTACGCACAGGAGATGTTTAATGAGTGAAGAAAAGGCACTACGCCAAGAGCTGGCTGATTGGGCTAAATCGATGTTTAACCGTGGCTATAGTAGCGGCGGAGCTGGAAACATCAGTGCCAAACTTCCGGATGGGAACATTATCGTCACGCCAACTAACTCCAGCTTTGGGGATTTAGATCCTGAAAGACTAAGTAAGTTGGATGCAGAAGGGCACTGGATCGATGGCGATAAGCCCACTAAAGAAGTCTCTATGCATATGGCGATGTATCGACAGCGTCCTGATTGCCGAGCGGTGGTTCACTTACACTCCCCTTGGCTAACCGCACTGTCGTGTTTATCAGGGCTTGATAGCAGCAATTGCTTGCCGCCAATCACGCCTTATTACGTGATGCGAGTCGGCAAATTGCCATTAATTCAATACTTGCCACCGGGGGATGACCGTATTGGTGAAGAAATTGAAAAATTGGCTCCTAACCATAACGCAGTACTGCTATCGAATCATGGACCCGTAGTTGGCGGTAAAACCTTAAGGCAAGCTTTCTTCAATGCTGAAGAGTTGGAAGATACGGCGCGTTTATATATCACATTACGCCAGCAAGGTTTTACAACACTCACTGAAGAGCAAGTTAACGAGCTAGAAAGCCGTTATCCAAAGAAATGAGGCACCTGATATGGCTAAATTTGCAGCAAACCTCAGTATGATGTTTAACGAAGTTCCTTTTATTCAGCGCTTTGAACGCGCTGCACAAGCGGGCTTTACTGGCGTTGAATATCTTTTCCCCTATGAAGAACAACCTGAAGCGATAGCTGAACAGTTGGAAAAATATGGTTTAACTCAAGCGCTGTTCAACATGCCAGCGGGCGATTGGGCGGCGGGTGAACGCGGCATGGCATCTATTCCGGGTCGTGAAGATGAGTTCGCACAAGGCGTACAGACGGCACTGAAATATGCCAAAGCGTTGGGTTGTAAGCAGGTGCATGCGATGGCAGGTAAATTGGATGCCCGATTTACCCCTGAACAGCAGCAAGCGTGTTTTATTAAAAATATTCAATATGCCGCAGATATTATGGCTGAGCATGGCATTCGTGTATTAATTGAGCCTATCAATACGCGTGATATGCCGGGTTACTTTTTGACTACGCAAAAGCAAGCTGAGGCATTGCTACCAAAGATCGCACGTGAAAATGTGTTTATTCAATTGGATCTCTATCACTGCCAAATTATGGAAGGTGATTTATTGAAAACAATTGAGCGTTTATGGGGTAAATTTAGTCATATTCAGATAGCTTCAGTTCCTTATCGTCATGAGCCTGATAGCGGTGAAGTCAATTACCCATGGATTTTCAAACAATTAGATGAAATGGGATATCAAGGTTGGCTTGGATGTGAATATCACCCCGCAGGTCGTACCGAAGACGGTTTAGGTTGGCTGAAGCAAGCACAGTCTTAAACAGGAGAGCCTATGATCCCTTCAGAGCGTCGTGATTTTATTTACCGTTACGTCCATGAGTACCAAACCGTGTCGATTAACGACTTGGTGGAGCTAATGAATGTGTCGCATATGACGGTAAGACGTGATATCCGCATGCTAGAAGAGGAAGGGAAAGTCGTTGCAATAAGCGGTGGTGTTCGGTTAAACGATGCGTTACGCCAAGAGCTTCCTTGGAGTGAGAAAGCGCGTTTACATCACCGAAGCAAACGTGAAATAGGTAAATTTGCCTCATCGCTCGTTGAAGATGGGCAAGTGGTTTATCTCGATGCGGGAACAACGACATTTGAGATAGCCCGTGTGCTGGGTGAACGGTTTAATTTGACGATTGTGACTAATGATTTTTCTATCATGCAGTATTTGATGAACAAATCACAACTCAATCTGTATCACACGGGGGGGCAAGTGGATAAACGTAACCATTCGTGTGTTGGCAATACCGCCGCAATGATGCTGAAAACCCTAAATGTTGATGTGGCATTTATTAGCACTAGCTCTTGGGATTTACTGCATGGGGTTTCCACGCCTCATGAAGAAAAAGTACAAATAAAACAAACATTACTGGATGTTGCTCGGCGCTGTGTGCTGGTTTCTGACAGTAGCAAATTTGGTAAATATGGCATGTTCCGTGTTTGCCCACTAAATCAATTGCACGACATTATTTGTGATAATCAGCTACCAAACGATGCTGTGCAGCGGATAACAGAACAAAATATAAAACTTCATTTAATAAAGACATAAATAATCTTACCTAATGATGAATAGCTCAAATTAGGGCTATTCAAGGAGAATAACAATGAAAGTTATCATTACAGGCGGCGCTGGCTTTTTGGGTCAGCAGCTAGCCGCTGCTTTACTTAAAAACAGCCAGGGTTTTAAATTTGACCAACTCGTTTTAGCGGATATTCAGTGCCCTACATCGCCAATTGAAGACGCTAGAGTGAGTTGTGTTGCAACAGATTTAACTCAGCCGGGTGCCGCTGATAAGCTGATTGATGCGCAAACCGACATCGTTTATCACCTCGCTGCTATTGTGAGTAGTCATGCTGAAAGCGATTTTGATTTAGGCATGAAAGTAAATTTCGAAGCGACTCGCCAATTATTGGAAGTGGCTCGTGCTAAAAACCCTGCAATGAAGTTTATCTTTACCAGTTCATTAGCAGTATTTGGCGGTGAACTACCTGACGTTATCACTGACCTTTGTGTGGTTAACCCGCAATCATCGTATGGTGCACAAAAAGCGATGTGCGAATTGATGGTTAATGACTATTCACGTAAAGGCTATGTTGATGGACGTGTGTTACGCCTACCAACAATCAGTGTGCGCCCTGGCGTTCCGAACAAAGCCGCTTCTTCATTTGCCAGTGGCATCATTCGTGAGCCATTAAATGGGGTTGAGAGTGTTTGCCCTGTTTCACCTGAACTTGCGTTGTGGCTCTCGAGTCCAGAAACGGTTGTCAGTAATTTCATTCATGCTGCAACCATTTCAGCAGAGCAATTTGGCTTGTCTCGTACGGTTAACTTACCGGGGATCACTGTGACAGTTCAAGGGATGATTGATGCTCTACGTGATGTCGCAGGCCAAAAAACGGTTGATCTGATCCGTTTTGAGCCGGATGAAGCCATTAACCGTATTGTCGCAAGTTGGCCGGGTAAATTCGATATTAGCCGTGCTTTAGGCCTTGGTTTCCGTGCAGATGGTTCGTTTGCTGATGCAATTCGTTCATTCATCACTCACCACGGCTCACAGCAATAGGGGATAAGCTATGTCCTATATTCCTATTATTGGCCTCGCGGTGGCCATATTTGTCCTGATCTTCTTGGTATTGCGAACGCGTATTCATGCGTTACTTGCCATGTTGATTGCAGCAGCTATTGCAGGTATCTCAGGTGGGTTAACCGCCGCAGAAACCGTCTCTGTAATTACAAAAGGTTTTGGTAGCACACTCGGTGGTATCGGTATTGTTATCGGTCTCGGGGTAATGATGGGAAGGGTACTAGAAGTTTCTGGTGCCGCTGAACAAATAGCGTATAGCTTTATTCGTTGGTTAGGGAAAAAACGCGAAGAATGGGCGCTGGCTATCACAGGTTATATCGTCAGTATTCCAATTTTCGTTGACTCCGCATTCGTGATCCTCTACCCATTAGCGAAGGCATTAGCGAAAAATGGTAAGCGTAGTCTGTTGACTCTTGGTGTCGCATTAGCTGGTGGCTTAGTGGTTACTCACCACACAGTGCCGCCGACTCCGGGTCCTTTAGGGGTTGCTGGGATCTTCGGTGTGGATATTGGTGCCATGATCTTAACGGGGATGACCCTTGCTATCCCTTGCGTTATTGGGATCGTATTTTACGCGAAGTGGTTAGCTGTTAAATACCCTGAGTTTATGCCCGATGAAAGCAACAACGCAGATCTGAAAGAAATTCACGACCGCTATATGGAAGAAAAGGCGAACAAGCCGTTACCAAGCCTCTTCTTATCTGTATTACCTATCGTAACACCGATCTTGTTGATCTTTATCAATGCGGTCAACGGGTTATTGCTAAAAACCGACGCCTTTCAAGGGATGGAGAATAATTGGTATTTCCAAACCTTTGAATTCCTTGGTGCGCCAATAATCGCTCTGTCTATCAGTGTGTTGATTGCCGTTTATACGCTGATGCCAAAAGCGACGAAAGAAGAAGTCATCGACCGCATGGAAGAAGGCTTACAGTCAGCCGGGATCATCTTACTGGTAACAGGTGCGGGTGGTGCGTTAGGTGCGGTTTTACGTGACAGTGGTACGGGGAATATTTTAGCGGAGCATGTGGCGAGTTTACCAATCACTCCAGTGTTGATCCCATTTATTATCGCCACATTGGTACGTTTAATTCAGGGTTCGGGCACCGTCGCGATGATCACAGCGGCATCGATTTCTGCTCCCATTATTAGCCAGATCCCTGATATCAATCTGCTTGTTGCGGCTCAAGCTGCGACAATGGGGTCACTGTTCTTTGGTTATTTCAACGACAGCCTCTACTGGGTTGTTAACCGAATGATGGGTATTAAGGACGTTAGACAACAGATGATGGTTTGGTCTATCCCAACAACGATAGCTTGGGCCATTGGTCTAGTAGGCGTTCTGATCCTTGATGTAGTTCTCTGATAGATAAACTATCTTTTATTTCTGCCAATAATTCAAAGCGCCTTCGGGCGCTTTTTCGTGACTTTCTTTCATATCGTCTATACTGATTGCATATTTGTATTTAAAACAATTAATTTGTGAGCTAAATCACCATTTAATGAAATCTAGATAAAATCATTTCCATTAAAAGTGACTATGGTCACTAAATTGACATGGGTTTACCGCTATATTAATCACAACGTATAAATTCAATGATGCCATTGTGTAAAGGAGTTTGATATGTCTGACGTATTCCACTTAGGGCTAAAAAAGAGTGACTTACAGGGTGCAACCGTTGCAATTGTTCCCGGTGATCCAAATCGTGTCGAAAAAATCGCACGCCTGATGGATAATCCGGTACATCTCGCTTCTTTACGTGAGTTCACCTCTTGGCGTGGTGAGCTTGATGGTAAAGCAGTCATTATTTGTTCAACGGGAATTGGTGGTCCTTCAACCTCTATTGCTGTAGAAGAACTTGCGCAGCTAGGTATTCGTACTTTCTTGCGTATTGGTACTACAGGGGCTATTCAAGAAAATATTAATGTTGGTGATGTGTTAGTGACAACCGCAGCCGTAAGATTAGACGGTGCGAGCCAACATTTTGCGCCATTGGAATACCCAGCCGTTGCTAACTTTACTTGTACGAATGCACTCTATGATGCAGCGAAAGAAGCGGGTGCAACAGTCCATGTGGGTGTGACTGCTTCATCGGATACCTTCTATCCAGGCCAAGAGCGTTATGACACCTATACTGGTCGTGTGATGCGCCATTTCAGAGGTTCAATGAAAGAATGGCAAGATATGGGCGTGATGAACTATGAGATGGAATCAGCGACGTTGCTGACCATGTGCTCAAGCCAAGGCCTACGTGCGGGTATGGTTGCGGGTGTGATTGTTAACCGTACTCAACAAGAAATTCCAGACGAAGCACTGTTGAAGAAAACAGAAAGCAATGTATTAAGCATTGTTGTTGAAGCTGCGCGTCGTCTACTTTAATTTCTCCTATTACTGGCTCGTTTACTTTGATGTTCGCTCGGTTGTGAATAAACCGTAGACGAGCCCAGTTTTCTTTCTCTTTTTCGATATTGATTACATTTCAATGCACTCTTTTATGAATACCTGCTTAACGGCGGGTATTTTTTCTGATTTTTTTCCGGTCATAATCTGTTATGGTTTTAGTCATAATCAATATCATAGGTAGCGATAATTATGACAAAAACACCTTATTTACACCCTTCAGTATTACCGTTAAAAGGTGGAATTAACTTCCGTGACCTCGGCGGAAAAAAATTAGCCAATGGCAACAAAATAAAATCAGGCGTGCTATTTCGTTCAGGAGCTTTGAACCATTTAACGACAGAGGATTTGGCCGTTTTACAATCACAAAACCTTTATCAAATCTTGGATTACCGTGATGTGGCGGAAACAAAAGCAAAACCAGATATGATTTGGGATGGTGCTCATTATGTTAATGCCCCAGCGAACCCTATGGCAAAGGAGGTCAGTGCCGACTTAGGTCAACTGACACCAGAGTCACTTGAACAGTTTGACCCTAAAATATTTATGGGGCGCCTTTACGAGCTATTGCCTTTAAATAATCCTGCTTACCATCAACTTGTGAGTATGTTAAAGCAGCCTGAAAAAGGGGGGATCGTTCAGCATTGTGCGGTCGGTAAAGATCGTACTGGTGTTGGCGCCGCTTTGGTACTATTTGCGCTGGGTGCAGACTTAGATACCGTCATGGAAGATTACCTACTGACAAATGAAACCCTCGCGCCATTCCGTAAGCATTTATTGGAAGAGCATGCACAAAGGATGAGTGACAGTGTGGTGAAAAAGTTTGAGTATGTCTATTCTGTGCGTGAAGAATTTCTTATGACAGCCATAAATAGCATAAAAACACATTATGGTAGTATTGATAAATGGCTGGAGAGTGATTTTGGACTGGATAATGCTGGCAGAAGCTTACTTCAAAGTTATTTTCTCGAATAATTAGTTTAAGATTGGTTTATTACATATTAGTTAATGTATTAAACCAATCCATTATAAGGGAGAAAGGCTGTGACGTTGAATGAAATCGTCCATACCGTGACCGAATTTACCCGTGAACATGAAATATGGGCGCTGCCAATCATCTTCTTTCTAGCATTTGGTGAATCTTTAGCCTTTTTATCTTTGCTGTTGCCTGCAACTGTCATCCTGTTAGGTTTAGGTGCCCTCATCGGCGAAAGTGGTATTACATTCTGGCCTGTATGGCTTGCGGCAACGTTAGGGGCATTTTTTGGTGATTGGCTCTCTTATTGGTTTGGTTTTCACTATAAAGATAACGTCCGTAAAATGTGGCCGATTTCTCGCAAACCTCAAATGATTGATAGAGGGCAGCACTTTTTCAATCGTTGGGGCATATGGAGTGTCTTTTTAGGGCGTTTCTTCGGGCCATTCAGAGCTGTCGTACCTTTAGTGGCTGGGATTTGTAAAATGCCTAAACGCTATTTTCAGGCGGCAAACCTAGTGTCTGCGATGATTTGGGCATTTGGTATATTAGCGCCAGGTGCATTTGGATTACGTTGGCTAGCTCAGTGGATGGGCTAAGCTGCGAATCGTCTCGCAATTTAGGGCTTGTTTTAAATTACTTCTGGACTGATATACAGTATCCGATTACCTTACCCTAGATCTCGTCATGTAAGGATTTAACAGTGGATACCTCTCTTTTATATGGGGTTATTGGCGCCCTTGGCGGTATATTAATTGGCGGCTTAGCCGTTTGGCTGTTTATTGCGCAAAAACTTAACCAAAAAGAGCAAGAACTCCAACACATTAATCGTCAACTTGCGGCCAGTGATGAAAAAAACATCCATCTTTCTGAGTGGAAAATGGAATATGAACGTCTCGATCAAGAGTTGCGAACACTCAGAGATATTAATCGTGAGCAAGAAGCTGAATTACGAGAAATCACAACACGTTTTGAGCAAAGCCAGCTAGCCAATGAAGAGAAACAGCGCCTGCTGCAAAACAGTGAGCAGCGGTTAACGATTCAATTTGAAAATTTAGCCAACCGGATTTTTGAGCAGAATGAGCGTAGGGCATCAGAGCAGCAGCAAAAAAGCTTGATTGCCATGCTATCCCCATTTCGTGAACAGCTTGAAGGGTTCCGCCAACAGGTACAGCAAAGCTTTGGTGAAGAAGCCAAAGAGCGGCATACACTGGCGTATGAAATCCGTCAGTTACAGCAGCTAAATACTCAAATGACCAAAGAAGCGGTTAACCTGACTCGAGCCCTTAAAGGGGATAACAAGATCCAAGGAAACTGGGGAGAAACCATTCTGACGCGGATCTTGGAAGCTTCTGGTTTACGCAAAGGGAGTGAGTTTGAAACACAAGTCAGTATTAATACCAGCTATAACAGCCGTTATCAGCCTGATGTGATTATCCGCTTGCCTGAAGGTAAAGACGTGATTGTTGATGCAAAAATGTCACTGGTCGCTTATGAAAGATATTTCAATAGTGAAGACCCTGACGAACAAACTCAGGCTATCAAAAACCATGTAGCTTCAATTCGTAATCACATGCGTATGCTAAGTCATAAGGACTATCATCAACTACCGGGGATACGCTCTTTAGATTATGTATTGATGTTTATTCCAATTGAACCTGCTTACTTATTGGCTTTAAAAGAATCGCCTGAGCTACTTGATGAAGGTATAAAACAGAATATCATGTTAGTTTGCCCTTCCACATTATTAGTGGCGGTGCGAACAATTAACAATTTGTGGCGCTATGAACGCCAAGGGCAAAATGCGCAAGAAATTGCCGCAAAAGCCGCAAAAATGTACGACAAATTACGCCTTTTTGTTGATGACATGCAACTTTTAGGGGCAAGCCTTGATAAAGCGGATAATGCTTACCAATCCGCAATGAAAAGGTTGGCTGAGGGGCGTGGTAATTTAATTAGTCAGGCAGAAAGCTTTAAAGAAATGGGGGTTGAGGTAAAACAGCCTATTTCACCACAGCTCGTTGAAAAGTCAGATAAGCCATATTGTGCGGAATCTTAGACTTCTTGATAGGGTTTTACCTCAAAGACTGTTACACTTCCTACAAAAGTTTGAATTATAAACAGGCATAATAGAAATGACAGAACCATCAAAAGAAACTATTGATTTTGGTTTCCGTACCGTAGGCAAAGAAGATAAAGTTGGCCTTGTGGCTAATGTTTTTCACTCTGTAGCATCAAAATATGACTTGATGAATGATTTAATGTCTTTCGGCATTCATCGTGTCTGGAAACGTTTTACGATAGAAGCCAGTGGTGTACGTCGTAACCAACGTGTTTTAGATCTTGCTGGTGGTACTGGTGATTTAACCGCGAAGTTTTCTCGTCTTGTCGGTGAAAAAGGTGAGGTGATCCTCGCTGATATTAACGACTCTATGTTAAAAATGGGACGTGAAAAATTACGTGATCTTGGTATTGTTGGTAATGTTAGCTATGTTCAAGCCAACGCAGAAGAACTGCCATTCCCTGATAACTATTTTGATTGTATCACCATCTCTTTTGGGCTACGTAATGTGACCGATAAAGACAAAGCTTTACGCTCAATGTTCAGAGTGTTAAAGCCAGGTGGTCGTCTGCTAGTACTTGAATTCTCTAAGCCTGTTATTGAGCCGCTTAATAAGGCTTATGACGCGTATTCATTCCATGTTCTACCTCGTATTGGTCAAGCTGTGGTTGGGGATCCTGATAGCTATCGTTATCTTGCAGAATCTATCCGTATGCACCCAGACCAAGAAACACTGAAATCAATGATGGAAAATGCAGGCTTTGAACAAGTCTCCTATACCAATATGACAGGTGGTATTGTCGCATTGCATAAAGGGTTTAAATTCTAAGATGGAAGCCACATCAGCACAGGCTGAAAGCCAAAATACAGTGTTATATTCTTTAATGACGGCATTCATGGAAACATGTTTGAATCATATGTTATTTAAAGAATCGGTCTTAAAACCCGCTAGAGCACGCTTAGCGGGTAAAGTCATGTCTATCGATTTGAAAGAGCTGAATAAAACATTGACGTTGATTTTCAGTGATAACCATGTCGATGTTTTAAGCCAATGGCATGAGCCTGCTGATTGTACAATCAAAACATCCCTCTTTACGCTAATTAAGCTAAAAGACAAACAACAGTTATCACAGCTAATCAATAGTGGTGAAATTGTTATTGAAGGTGATATGCAGGTTGTACAGCATTGGTCGTCATTATTAGATATGGCAATTTGGGATCCTGCACACTATCTATCCCCTTACTTAGGCGATGTCGCGGCACAAGGTATTAGCCAAGTACTACGCAAGGGCGCGAGTTTAGCTTCACATTTAGCATGCAGGCAAAAAAACTATATCAAAGACACACTGCTTGAAGAGTGGAAAATGGCTCCAAACCCACTCGAACTGGCTTATTTTAGTGATGAAGTAGAACAAGTTTCTGATTCACTAAGTGAGCTAGAAAAACGATTGAGCCAGTTGGAGGAGTATAATGACGCCCGGTGAAATAAAACGTCTCTACTTTATTATTCGGGTATTCCTTTCGTATGGTTTGGATGAGCTCATCCCAAAAGTAAAGCTGACGTTACCACTGCGTATTGGTCGTTTTGGTTTCTTTTGGATTAAAAACCAGCATAAGGGCAAAGAGCTTGGTGAGCGTTTACGTTTAGCTTTACAAGAATTGGGGCCTGTCTGGATCAAGTTTGGGCAGATGCTATCTACCCGACGCGATCTGTTTCCACCCGCTATCGCTGACCAACTCTCTTTGCTGCAAGATAAGGTCGCTAGCTTTGACGGCAAACTGGCTCGTCGTTACATTGAAGAATCATTAGGCGGCCCACTCGAACAGTGGTTTGATGATTTCGATGAAAAGGCACTAGCGTCAGCTTCGATTGCTCAAGTACATACCGCAAAACTCAAAGAAAATGGTAAGGAAGTCGTTTTAAAAGTTATCCGTCCTGATATCCTGCCGGTTATCAAAGCGGATGTAAAACTCATGTATCGTATCGCTAATTGGGTGCCTTTACTGCCTGATGGTCGCCGTCTACGCCCTAAAGAAGTGGTTCGTGAATATGAAAAAACCTTGATCGATGAGCTAAATCTCTTACGTGAATCGGCTAATGCTATTCAGCTTCGTCGTAATTTTGAGAATAGCTCAATGCTATATGTACCGGAGGTTTATGCCGATTATTGTCGCGAAAACGTTATGGTCATGGAGCGTATCTATGGTATTCCTGTTTCCGATATTGCGGCTTTAAAAGCGCAAGGGACAAACATGAAAATCTTGGCGGAAAGGGGCGTGAAAGTCTTCTTTACTCAAGTTTTTCGTGACAGCTTTTTCCATGCAGATATGCACCCCGGCAATATTTTTGTCAGCTATGAGCACCCTGAAGATCCGCTGTATATCGGCATCGATTGTGGTATTGTTGGTTCACTGAATAAAGAAGATAAGCGCTATCTTGCAGAGAACTTTATTGCTTTCTTTAATCGTGATTACCGTAAGGTCGCTGAACTGCATGTCGACTCAGGTTGGGTGCCAGCAGATACTAACGTTGAAGATTTTGAGTTTGCTATCAGAACCGTTTGTGAACCTATTTTCGAAAAACCGTTAGCTGAAATTTCATTTGGGCATGTGCTATTAAACTTATTTAATACTGCGCGCCGTTTCAATATGGAAGTGCAGCCCCAACTTGTACTGCTACAGAAAACCTTACTCTATATTGAAGGCTTAGGCCGTCAGCTTTATCCTCAATTGGATCTATGGAAAACGGCGAAACCATTTTTAGAAGATTGGGTACACAGTCAAGTCGGTATTCCTGCAATTACCCAAGCGTTAAAAGAGAAAGCCCCTTACTGGGCCGAGAAAATGCCTGAAATTCCAGACTTAATTTATGGTGCTTTGCGTCAACATAAGTTCTTACAGTCCAATATCGAACAATTGTCAGAACAATTAAAACAGCAACGTAATAAACAGCGTAAGTCTCAATACCTATTAGGAATTGGTGCAACACTGATTCTTTGCGGGAGTTTATTCTTTATTTCCGCTTCAAATAGAATGGCTATAGCATTTATGTCTGCTGGCGCGTTATCATGGATTATAGGCTGGTATAAATCGGGGAAAAGTTAAGTAAACCTTGTTTTGCGACAAGTTTATAAGCCTGTGAATATTTCCGTATTGTGAGCAGGTTGTATATAATGGGATAAATAACTATTGATCCCACTTTTACAGAGGTATAAACAATGGAATCAACTATTGCAACGGCCGCTTTTGGTAGCCCTTGGCAACTTATTATTATTGCTCTACTTATTATTTTAATTTTCGGCACCAAAAAATTACGTTCTCTGGGGTCGGATTTAGGTGAATCATTGAAAGGCTTTAAAAAAGCGATGAACGATGATGAAGCTGCTAAGGCTGCAAAAGAAGAGCAAGAAAAACAAGATGCTGACTTTGCACCTAAAAATATTACAGAACAGCAACAGGCTGCTGACAAGAAAGACAGCCCAGTTGAGAGCAAAAATAAAGAGCAGGGTTAAACCGTGTTTGACATAGGTTTCAGTGAACTGCTGCTTGTTGCAGTTATTGGTCTTGTCGTCTTAGGCCCTGAGCGCCTACCAGTAGCAGTGAGAACTGTTGCTGGTTGGATCCGTGCGATGCGTTCATTAGCCTCCAATGTGCAAAATGAATTGTCACAAGAACTCAAATTGCAAGAGTTACAAGACACGTTGAAAAAAGTTCAGGAAAAAGCGGGTATGGAAACGCTTTCCCCTGAACTGAAACAATCTATGGATGAGCTTCGCCAAGCTGCACAATCATTAAAAACAGGATATCACTCGACAACAGAGAGCGTTGCAAGTGAGCTACAAAAAGCAAAAGAGTTAACTGATAACTACGACAATGCAGTTAAAGATGCTCAAAATAAAGCTTCGCAACCACCAGAGTCTGAATCGGATCCTGATCCTGAATATGCAGCAAAAATGGCAGCTGTCGTCGATGAGCCGACAAAGCCATCGCTAAACAATGACAGCGACCAGCAAAATGGCGTTACAGAGAAAAAAAATCCTAATCAGACAGAAAGCGAAAAATAGAACATGGCTGTAAATGATACACAACCACTTATTAGCCACCTCATTGAACTCAGGAAGCGGCTGTTAAACTGTTTGATTACGGTTTTGATTGTGTTCGCTGCCTTAGCTTACTTTTCAAATGATATATATCGGCTAGTCGCCGCACCTTTGATTGATAAGCTTCCTGTTGGTTCTCAAATGAGTGCGACAGATGTGGCATCAACCTTTTTCACTCCAATTAAACTGACCATGATGGTATCGGTATTTATTTCGATACCGGTGATCCTATACCAAATTTGGGCCTTTATTGCGCCAGCGTTATATAAGCACGAACGTCGGCTGATGCTGCCTTTATTGGTCTCCAGTAGCTTCCTTTTCTATTTAGGGATGGCTTTTGCTTACTTTGTTGTCTTCCCATTAGCCTTTGGTTTCTTTGTCAAAACAACACCGGATAGCGTCAATTTCATTCCTGATATTAGTAAATATCTCAGTTTTGTAATGACCTTATTTATGGCATTTGGTGCGGCCTTTGAAGTACCGATTGCTATTATTCTGTTGTGTTGGACCGGCGTCACAACCCCTGAATCACTAAAACGCAAACGGCCTTATATTTTAGTCGGTGCATTTATTGTGGGGATGTTTTTAACACCACCAGATGTACTTTCTCAAACGTTACTTGCCGTGCCAATGTATCTGTTGTTTGAGCTTGGTGTGCTTTTATCTAACTTTTATGTGGGTAAAGGTCGGCGAGATCGGGAAAATAATGAAGAAGACGATGAAGAGAAAGAAGAGCCTTAATTTATCGTTATTCAGTCTATAAAAACTCGATTTATAACTGCACTCAACAGGTTGGTAGCCAACCCAATTAAGGTGCAGTTTTTTTATGTGGGTTAAGATAGTTTTTTAAACTGAGTATTATCGAGTACTTTAGACACATTTTTATTTAAAATATTCAGTAATAAGATTGAGCGTGATTCACCATTAGGCTCATCATAAATTGCCTGAATACCTGCAAAAATGCCTTCGGTAATCAAGACATTATCACCATGAGTTGGCGTTTCGGGATCGACGAGATGCCCAAGGGGCGCTTGTTGCAAAAGTTCGATGATTTCGTCTGGTACAATGGCGGGGTGTAGGCCAAAACGGACAAAATGGCTGACACCGCGAGTGGATTGTATTGTAGTGGTATGGATTTCGTTATGATCGAACTTCACGAACAGATAATTAGGGAATAGCGGCTCTTGTACTTTTGTTCGCTTTCCTCTAACCACTTTTTCTATTTCTGTCATGGGAGTCATGCAGATCACATTTTGCCTATTTAGGTGCTCTATGGCCCTATCAATTTGGCCACGTTTACAATATAGCAGATGCCATTTTTCCATTTCTTAAACCCAATACAACAAAATTATGCTCATCATAACAAATTAAAGTATAAAAATGTGACTAATCGACAAAGTAAGAATAGCATTTAGAATCAGAAATATATACTAACTAAAAATCAATAAATTATAGTTAGTGATAATGTAATAACAGGTTATCTAGGAGACAGCATGGAAATTTTTTTATTGAGTAACGGTAAGCTTCCAAACAATCCAGTATGGCTAAGTTATGCCTTACCTCGTATCCATGAAATGATCGCACGTAGGAACATTAAATCAGCGGTATTGGTGCCTTATGCGATATTACGGGATCCTCATGATGAGCGAGCAGAGCAATTAAGCGAAGCTTTAGGTATTAAAGTTACGTCAATTGAACATTTTTCCAGCCCTGTCGAAGCGATTGAACAAGCAGAATGTATCCTTGTAAGTGGGGGCAATACATGGTGGTTAAATAAATGCCTGCATGAAAATGGGTTGATTGTTGCTATCCAGCGCGCGGTTAAAGAGCGTGATGTTCCCTATATTGGTTGGAGTGCGGGTTGTAATGTGGCTACACCAAGTATTCGTACGACCAATGATATGCCTGTGAGTAATGCGGTGATTATGCCGTCTTTGGGGTTGTTTCCCGTACAGATAAATCCCCACTATATCGATTCTCATATCTCAGGTCATATGGGGGAAACACGAGATGAGCGATTACAAGAGTTTTGTGTCATCAACCCTCATGAAGTCGTGGTTGCGCTGAGAGAAGGTAGTGGATTACAGATTAAAGGCAACACATTGACTTATTTCAGTGGTAAAAATGAAGGTTTTAAACTCTTTCAGCACAACCAATCATTTCCTGAACAGTTTGATACTTTATCATTAAAAGCATTGGTTCCATTCGATTGCCAGTAAAATAAGATGTTTTTGACTATAACCATATTGATTATGAATAGTTTTTATGGGTAACTTGTAACCTTGGCCGGACGTCTTATAATGAGACTCCCTCTGTAATAGTAAAAGATGACAATGAAATACCGTGACCTAAGAGACTTCATTGCCCAGCTTGAAAAGCAAGGCGAACTAAAACGTATTACGATGGAAGTCGACCCTTACCTCGAAATGACGGAAATAGCTGATCGCACGCTTAGAGCAGGGGGCCCTGCCTTATTATTTGAAAACCCTAAAGGCTATGATATGCCCGTTTTGTGCAACCTATTTGGCACAACCAAACGTGTTGCGATGGGAATGGGGCAGGAAGATATCAAGGCACTACACGATGTTGGTAAGCTGCTTGCTTTTCTAAAAGAGCCGGATCCACCGAAAGGTTTTCGTGACCTGTTTGATAAATTACCTAAGTTCAAACAGGTACTCAACATGCCAGCAAAACGGCTAAGCTCAGCCCCTTGCCAAGAGCAAATTTGGGCGGGGGATGACGTCGATTTAACCAAAATCCCTGTTATGCACTGCTGGCCTGAAGATGCTGCGCCGCTGATTACATGGGGATTAACGGTAACAAGAGGCCCTAATAAAGAGCGTCAAAACTTGGGTATTTACCGCCAACAGGTGTTGGGGAAAAATAAAGTGATCATGCGTTGGCTCTCTCACCGCGGTGGTGCGCTGGATTTTCAAGAGTGGTGCCAACAGCATCCGGGTGAAAAATTCCCTGTCGCAGTAGCGCTTGGTGCGGATCCTGCAACTATCCTAGGTGCGGTGACTCCAGTTCCTGATACGCTGTCTGAATATGCGTTCGCCGGTTTATTACGTGGTAATAAAACGGAAGTCGTTAAATGTATCTCGAATGATCTTGAAGTACCTGCGGGCGCTGAGATTATCTTAGAAGGCTACATTGAACCTGGTGAGCTCGCGCCGGAAGGGCCTTATGGTGATCATACTGGTTATTATAATGAGATAGATAGTTTCCCTGTCTTTACGGTAACCCATGTTACTCAACGCCGTGATGCGATTTACCATTCTACCTATACAGGCCGGCCACCCGATGAGCCTGCCGTACTGGGTGAAGCCCTAAATGAAGTCCTAGTACCTATTTTACAAAAGCAGTTTCCAGAAATCGTCGATTTTTACCTTCCTCCAGAAGGGTGCTCATATCGTCTTGCTGTTGTTACGATGAAAAAACAATACGCAGGCCATGCAAAACGCGTCATGATGGGTGTTTGGTCTTACCTCCGTCAATTTATGTACACAAAATTTGTTATTGTGTGTGACGATGATATCAATGCGCGTGACTGGAAAGATGTGATCTGGGCGATAACCACTCGTATGGATCCTGCTCGCGATACTGTTATGATGGAAAATACACCTATCGATTATCTTGATTTTGCATCACCAGTCTCTGGTCTAGGGTCAAAAATGGGGCTAGATGCAACAAATAAATGGCCCGGTGAGACAAACAGGGAATGGGGTAGGCCAATTGTTATGGATGAACAAGTGAAGTCGCGAATTGATGATATTTGGGATCAATTGAATATTTTTGAAAAATAAGAGGGGAGCCATGGCAACTTTGAGCTGTAAAGTCACATCTGTTGAGTCCATAACTGACACAGTATATCGGGTTATTTTGTTGCCGGATGGTCCTTTTCATTTTAAAGCAGGTCAGTACCTTATGGTGATCATGGATGAGCGTGATAAGCGCCCATTCTCAATGGCATCTACACCTGCTAATAACGAAACAATTGAATTACATATTGGCGCTTCAGAAATCAATCTTTATGCCATGGCGGTGATGGATCGAATTTTAGATCAACGCCGCATCGATATTGATATCCCACATGGCAAGGCATGGTTTAGAGAAAATAGCCAAAACCCAATGATCTTAGTTGCAGGGGGCATGGGGTTTTCTTACACGCATTCGATCCTACTCGCGGCTCTCATGGAAAACCCTTCTAGGGATATTACCTTCTACTGGGGGGGGCGTCAGCTAGAGCACCTTTACGACTTAGGAGAGCTGCAAGCGCTTAGTGAACGTTATCCTAATCTAAAAGTGATACCTATCGTTGAACAACCGGATGAACAATGGAGAGGGCGCTCAGGAACGGTTTTAAGTGGGGTATTGGAAGATTTTGGTGATTTGTCCTCCTATGATATTTACATAGCAGGGCGTTTTGAAATGGCAAAAATCGCCAGAGAACGTTTTTGTGCAGAGCGTAATGCAAAGCCTGAACAATTATTTGGTGATGCCTACGAGTTTATTTAAATGATAATTTACTGAATATTTGAATCGATGGCCTGTGGCATGATTGAGCGTATATGTGCCACTTTCCTCGTTGGTGATGACATTGATTGGTTGTTTTAGACAGTAATTTGTCAGTTAAACTTTGCCCAAATGGATAAACCAAGTGGCAAAAAAGAAAAAGCCCGCCCCTGACTAGGCGGGAATGTTGACAACATACAACAACACTACGGCAACTCGTGGCTATACCCTTTATATTTCAATTGGCGCAGGTTTAGCTGTTTGGCATTGCTCAGATAATACCGTTTTTGAGCTTATCCTTTTGGCAAACATGCGCTTGAACGACTTAGGGTATAGACACACTATACACGCTCAATGATCGTGGCAATGCCTTGCCCAAATCCGATACACATTGTTGCTAGGCCAAATTGTTTATCCTTCAGCTCTAACTGATTGAGCAATGCCGTTGTAATCCTTGCCCCAGAACAACCCAGAGGGTGGCCCAATGCAATAGCACCGCCATTAAGGTTGACTTTTTCATCAATAAGGCTTTCTGGCAGTTTCAGCCCTTTTAAGCAGGCAATGGATTGAGCGGCAAATGCTTCATTTAATTCAATAATATCGATATCCGCTAATGATAACCCCGCGCGTTTTAGCGCTAGCTCTGTAGCAGGAACTGGCCCAAAGCCCATGATTGAAGGATCACAGCCAACAACGGCCATTGAGCGAACTTTGGCACGTGGCTTGAGCCCTCGTTCTTTAGCGTAGCTTTCGCCTGTGATGAGCATTGCTGACGCCCCATCTGAAAGGGCAGAAGAGTTACCTGCCGTGACGGTACCACTTACGGGGTCAAAGGCGGGGCGCAATGATGCTAGGCTTTCGAGGCTTGCATCAAAACGGATAACTTCATCATAATCCACGGCAAAGAGATTGCCTTGGCTGTCATGCCCAGCTACGGGCGCTATTTCATGTTTAAATTGACCATTTTTAGTGGCTTGGGCAGCACGTTGGTGCGATCTAAGGGCAAACGCATCTTGCTCCTCACGGCTAATTTTGTACATTTTAGCCAGCATTTCTGCGGTTAGACCCATTGCACCAGCCGCTTTTGCGACACGTAACGTTAATTTAGGGTTGAAATCAATACCATGTGTCATGGGAACATGACCCATGTGCTCCACACCACCAATTAAGACTGAGTTTGCATCGCCTGTCATAATAAGTCGGCTAGCATCATGCAGAGCTTGCATTGAAGAGCCACACAAACGGTTAACTGTGACCGCAGGAACTGTATGTGGGATATCAGTCAGTAACGCAGCGTTTTTAGCGATATTGAACCCTTGTTCAAGGGTCTGTTGCACACAGCCCCAAATAATATCATTGAGTTCTTTTTTGCTTGCGTTAGGGTTGCGTTCAAAAATCACATTCATCAGGTGTGCTGAGAGGTCTTCCGCTCGGACATGGCGAAATACACCGCCCTTTGAACGCCCCATTGGTGTACGTATTCCATCGATAATAACGACATTTTCCATACTATTAGCCTCTCGCAACTTTTTTAATATCAATTGCCACTACAGGTGGCTTCGCATAATAACTGGAATTGGCCTGAGATTTTTCTTTGAGACCCGCAGGAATTTGATACAGAGGGCTTAACTGAGCATAGGCCTCCGCTGTCTTAGCATAAGATTGTGTGCCAACGGTATCTAAGTAGCGGAAGACGCCTCCTCGGAAAGGAGGGAACCCAAGGCCGTAAACTAAAGCGATGTCTGCATCGGCAGGGCTTTGAATGATGCCCTCTTCTAAGCAACGAACGACCTCATTGATCATCGGGATCATCATACGTGCAATGATCTCTTCTTTTGTAAATGAGCGCTTGCCTTGGCTGATTGAGGCGAGTAATGCATCTGTGGCGGGGTCATCAACTTTCTTTGGCTTTCCTTTTTTATCTTTTTCATATTGATAAAAGCCTTTACCATTTTTTTGCCCAAACCGTTTTTCTTCAAACATAACATCAATAGCATTTTTGCCTGTTTTACTCATGCGCTCAGGGAACCCTAGTGCCATTACATGCTCTGCATGGGATGCGGTATCAATACCAACTACATCAAGAAGATATGCAGGTCCCATCGGCCAGCCAAATTCTTTTTCCATGACTTTATCGATTTCTCTGAAATCTGCACCATCTTGTAGCAGTAAGTTAAAACCTGCAAAGTAAGGGAAAAGAACCCTATTGACGAAGAAACCAGGGCAGTCATTAACGACAATGGGGGTTTTACCCATTTTGTTGGCGTAAGCGACGACTTTGGCGATGGTATCCTCTGAGGTTTTTTGACCACGAATAACCTCAACAAGCGGCATGCGATGCACAGGGTTGAAGAAGTGCATACCACAAAAATTTTCGGGGCGTTTTAACGACTTCGCTAGCTCAGTAATCGGTATGGTCGACGTATTAGACGCTAAAATTGTTTCTGGGCTAACTAATGCTTCAACTTCCGTCAGCACAGCGGCTTTAATTTTGGGGTTTTCAACGACCGCTTCCACGATCACTTGTGAATTTTCGATACCCGCGTAAGAAAGCGAAGGATGAATCGATGCGAGTGTTTTCGCCATTTTTGAGGCATTGATTTTCCCGCGCTCAAATTGACCATTTAATAGTTTATGAGCCTCTTCGATGCCTAAATCTAAAGATTTTTCATTAATATCCTTCATGAGCACAGGAACGCCTTTACTTGCGGACTGGTAGGCTATTCCACCTCCCATAATTCCTGCTCCTAGTACTGCGGCATGTTGAGGGGCTTCAACGTGACGAGAAAGCTGTTTGCTTGTTGATTTAACTTGCTGATCATTTAAGAAAATACTAACTAATGAGCGAGCAACATCGCTATGAGCAAGTGGAACAAAAGCTGCTGTTTCATGTTTTAGGGCTTCAGTACGAGCACAGTTGGCTGCTTTTTCAATGGTATTGACTGCCGTCATAGGGGCGGGATAGTGTTTTCCTGCAATCTTATACACCATACCTTTTGCAACATTAAAGCTCATGTTTTGTTCAATAGGGCTAAGTTGTAATGGTTGTAACTTAGGTTGACGTCTTTGCTGCCAATTAATCGCTCCTGCGATTGCTGATTCAATGAGGGCAAGGGCTGATTCTACAAGTTTGTCCGTCTCAACAACGGCATCAACCAAGCCGAATTTGAGTGATTCTGCGGCACTAATGTCTTTGCCTGCGGTAATAATTTCTAGGGCGCTATCTAAACCGATTAATCGAGGTAAACGAACAGAGCCGCCAAAGCCCGGCATAATACCGAGTTTCGTTTCAGGTAACCCAATACGCGCATCTGGAGTCGCAATACGTAAGTCAGTAGAAAGAATACATTCACAGCCTCCACCTAGCGCATACCCATTAATGGCGCTAAGAGTAGGAACAGGTAAGTCTTCGATACGATTAAAAATACCATTTGCGTAGCCTAACCACTCGCTTAGGGTCTCTGCTGGTGCTTCAAAAAGTGAAAGAAACTCTTTGATATCTGCCCCAACAATAAATGCAGGCTTGTCAGATCTTAGAATAACGCCTAATAGGCCTGATTGCTGTTCAAGTACAGCAACTGCTTCATCAAGTGAAGCAACGGTATGAGTATCCAATTTATTTATTGGCCCAGGCGAGTTAAAAACGAGTTCTGCAATACCTGTTTTCAACCATTGAACATAGATTGTTTCACTTTGATAAAGCATGCCGTTCTCCTTATGATGATTTTATCATCTGGTACGACCAGATAGAGTTGAGTGTGACTAGAATGTTAAGGGAATGCAAATAATTGATAACAAAACTGGAACGTTGATCACAGCAAATAAGTGAAATATAGGAGAGGGAAAATAGTATTCTATTTAATAATCAGTTGATTAAGTGGATTTCCCCTCAGATTGCATACCAGTCAATTCAAGAACGTGCTAAGCTTGGATTTTCTAATAAAACTGAAAGGTTGAATGAAATGGAAAAACTGACTGCACTCTACGCTGACCATATTAAAACTTTGCAAACAACAACTCAGCAGGTCTTACAACGCAGCAAGCTAGACGCCATACTGATTCATTCGGGTGAACCTCAACGTATTTTTCTTGATGACAGCGACTATCCTTTCAAAGTGAATCCTCACTTTAAAGCATGGGTGCCTGTCACCGATGTTCCACATTCTTGGTTATTAGTGGATGGTGTGAATAAACCTAAACTTTGGTTCTATTCTCCCGTTGATTATTGGCACAGCGTTGAGCCATTACCAAATAGCTTTTGGACCAAAGAAGTTGAGCTTATTCATTTAAAAAATGCAGATGATATTAGTGAGTTTTTAGCGAATATACCTAAAGAAAATATTGCCTATATTGGTTCTGCTAAAGCTAGAGCGGAATCACTGGGTATTCGCCTACAAAATATTAACCCAAAACCTGTCGTTGATTTCTATCATTTCCATCGTTCTTATAAAACAGATTATGAAATGTATTGCATGCGTGAAGCGCAAAAAATGGCGGTAAATGGTCATTTATCGGCATTCGAGGCTTTCCAAGCAGGCATGAGTGAGTTTGATATCAACATCAGTTACTTACAAGCGACAGGGCATCGCGATACAGATGTGCCTTATGGAAATATTGTTGCACTCAATGAAAATGCAGCCGTATTGCATTACACTAAATTACAGCAACAAGCACCGAATGAAATAAGAAGCTTTCTGATTGATGCAGGGGCTGAGTATAACGGCTATGCTGCTGATATAACTCGTACTTATGCCGCAAAAGGCAAAAGTGAGTTTGCTGCTCTTGTTGCCGATATGAATAAAGAACAGTTGGCCTTGATTGATACCATCAAAGCAGGTGTACGCTATACCGATTACCATGTCGATATGCACCATCGAATTGCTAAACTATTGAAAAAACACTCAATCATTAAGGGAATTAGCGAAGAAACTATGGTGGAGCAAGGGCTAACCACGCCATTCCTACCCCATGGGTTAGGCCATCCTCTAGGTTTACAAGTTCATGATGCTGCTGGTTTTATGCAGGATGAAGATGGAACACTGCTTGCTGCACCGAAAATGTATCCTTTCCTTCGCTGCACTCGCGTACTGGAACCAAGAATGGTGCTGACTATTGAACCCGGCCTTTATTTTATCGAATCGTTACTGTCATCTTGGCGCGCAGGCGAATTTGCTCAACACTTTAATTGGGAAAAAATTGAGCAGTTCAAACCTTATGGGGGTATTCGTATTGAAGATAACATCATCATTCATCATAATCGGATTGAAAATATGACGCGAGATTTGCAACTACCGTAATGAAACCTTATTTAATACCGGCTGAATCTATCTGTTATACAGAAGAAATTAAAAAAAGCCGTTTTATTACCTATCTTGCACATACAGAAGGTATTGATGCCGCAAAGGAGTATATTCAATCCATTAAAGCTCAATACCCAGATGCTCGGCACCATTGCTGGGCATTTGTTGCAGGACGCCCGGATGATTCTCAGCAGTTAGGTTTTTCCGACGATGGTGAGCCAACAGGAACGGCCGGAAAGCCAATAATGGCACAATTGCTCGGCAGCAATCTTGGGGAGATCACCTGTGTTGTTGTACGTTATTTTGGTGGTATCAAACTAGGGACAGGCGGTTTAGTTAAAGCTTATGGTAATGGTGCTCAGCAAGCACTTAAGTTATTACCAACACAAACAAAAGTACCGCAAAAATTTTTCCAGCTAGTTTGTGATTATGCATTTATTAATACGGTTGAGCAGCTAGTTACGCAGGTCAACGGGATGATTTTACACAGTGAATATAACGAATCTGTTTCCCTACGAATTGCAATTCCTGCTACCTTAGAGCAAGAAGTCAATGATAAATTACGCGATATGAGTCGCGGGGCTTTAGAACTCATACCTGAATCTGAATAGTCAATTGGTTAGCAAGGAACCTGCCGAATGCATTTTCGTGCAATAACCCGTATTGTCGGGCTACTCGTTATTATCTTCTCTTTTACCATGGTTGTGCCGGGTATTGTTGCGCTTATTTATCGTGATGGAGCAGGTCGAGCATTTAGTCAAACGTTTGTTACGGCTTTAGTGCTCGGATTACTGTTATGGATCCCAACGCGCAACAGCAAGCATGAACTTAAAGCAAAAGAAGGGTTTCTTATTGTCGTCTTGTTTTGGACCGTGCTAGGAAGTGTGGGGGCATTACCTTTTATCTTTTCTGAAAAGCCAAACCTTTCCATAACCGATGCTTTTTTTGAATCCTTTTCTGGGTTAACCACAACAGGAGCGACAACGTTAACTGGGCTCGATACGCTCCCGAAAGCCATCTTATTTTATAGGCAAATGCTACAGTGGTTAGGTGGGATGGGGATCATCGTACTTGCTGTGGCGATCCTGCCATTACTCGGTGTTGGGGGAATGCAGCTTTACCGTGCTGAAATGCCTGGGCCGCTTAAAGATAATAAAATGCGACCGCGTATTGCAGAAACGGCAAAAACCCTTTGGCTCATCTATGTATTGCTGACGATTGTATGTGCGATTGCGCTGTGGATAGCAGGTATGGATGTGTTTGATGCCATCTCTCATAGTTTTTCTACAATAGCGATTGGTGGTTTTTCAACGCATGACGCGAGTGTGGGGTATTTCAATAGCCCAGCGATAAATACCATTATTGCGGTTTTCTTAATTATCTCAGGTTGTAATTTTGGTCTGCACTTTGCCGTGCTTACTGGGCGTAGCTTAGGTATCTATTGGCGCGATCCTGAATTTAAAACATTCATTAGCTTCCAGTTAGCCCTCGTCATTATCTGTACACTGGTTTTACTTTATCACTCAGTGTATGGCTCTTTTGGGCAAACATTAGATCAGGCATTTTTCCAAGTTGTCTCAATGGCAACAACTGCAGGTTTTACAACAGATAGTTTTGCCGGATGGCCTTTGTTCCTGCCGATGCTTCTTCTATGTGCCGCATTTGTTGGCGGTTGTGCTGGTTCAACAGGAGGCGGATTAAAAGTTATCCGTATCTTGCTATTGTTTTTGCAAGGATCTCGGGAATTAAAAAGGCTTGTTCACCCAAATGCCGTTTACACCATAAAGTTAGGGCAAAGAGCTTTACCTGAAAGGATCATCGAAGCGGTATGGGGCTTCTTTTCAGCATATGCGCTCGTTTTTATCGTCAGTTTACTTCTATTAATTGCAACGGGTGTCGATGAATTTTCTGCTTTTTCAGCTATCGCAACAACGTTAAATAACCTAGGGCCAGGCCTTGGCACTGTCGCTGATAACTTTACATCGATGAACCCAGCAGGGAAATGGATACTGGTAGTGACTATGCTGTTCGGTCGTCTTGAAGTCTTTACATTATTAGTGTTATTCACGCCAACCTTCTGGCGCGATTAATAAGATAGGATCAAGAATGAGTTACTTACTTTTGCATTCGAGCACAGATGGACAAACTAAAAAAATTGTTTTGAAAATGGCGGAGCAACTACGAAGTGTAGGGCGCCAATGTGATATTCGAGATTTAAATAGCGAAAAAAATATCAATATTACATCGTATGAAAAGGTGTTAGTTGGAGCGTCTATTCGTTATGGTCACTTCAATAAAGCACTGATGCGGTTCGCAACGATTCATCAAAGCCAATTAAATACAATGAAAACCGCTTTCTTTGGTGTGAACTTAACTGCGCGCAAAGAAGGCAAAGATACTCCTGAAACGAATGCCTATACGCGCAAGTTTCTGGAGAAAAGCCCTTGGCAACCAACACTAAGCTCAGTATTTGCTGGCGCATTGTTCTATCCACGTTATGGTTGGTTCGATAAGACGATGATTCGACTTATTATGAAAATGACAGATGGGCCAACCGACCCAAATACAGAGATAGAATATACGAACTGGGAAAAAGTGAGCAAGTTTACACAGGAATTTGACTGTTTATAGCTCATATCTTTAACGATAAGTGGTGTTTTTAAACGATTTGTTTAATGTTTCATCGGTTGAATTAAAAAGTTTAAAAAACACTTGCTAGAATTTTCTGACTCCCTATAATGCGCATCCGTTGTCACGACAAACCGCTTCGGTGGTCAGGTTAGAAAAGAAACCAGTGA